>RFPC01000036.1 GCA_009926305.1 bacterium | reverse complement strand
TCGGTGTGAGATTGAAGGAAAACGTATTTTCTAATGCTATTAGAAGGTTAGAGCCTGTTGTGGGCATAAGGCATTACGAAAGAAACGGCTTCATCTTCAGGAGATAAGCAGAGTTTTATAGCCTGTAAGAAGAAACACATCTTCCGGGGGGAGGATAATGAAAAAAATAATTCTCCAGTGGAGGAGTGTACGAAAATCTCTTAGTGTCCTTGGTCAGGATTCACGGGATGAACGTCTAACCAATGCTGAGTGTGGAGTAGCTATGCCTGAGTTAGCTCTCGCCATTTCCCTGGTAGTGGTAGTTTCTCTTGGTTCACTTGTTGCACTGGATACAGTGATCAATCGGTACACCGCTCAGTCTTTACGGGTGTCTGAGTTTGTAGCCCCGTGTGGGGTTTATCTTCCGATAGCTAGTGCTAACAGCCCCTCTCCGTTGGATGAATTCTTAGAGGTCGATCTCGTGAGCAATGGGATAAGCTGTTCATAGATGTCCCGATTCAGATTTCATTCTGAAGTAACTCAGAAAACAAAGGGTGCGCTCTTCACCGAATGAACAATCTAGCCTGGAAGCTCTCCTTGCTGGTTTACAATACCTCTTAATTACCCGAATCAAGACGATTCTTTCATAATGCTCATCATTTATTCTATTCATATCAGAGGGTTATAATAATTAGATGAAGATAGAGATAAAACTATTCAAACTCTATTTTAAAAAGGGTAGAGTCCCTCCTAGGTTTGCGAACAAGTTCATAACGTGAAGGATTAAAGGTAGATTCTATGTCCAGCATGGGGACCCCCCAAGGTCGCGCTCACTTCCATAAGAACGTTCATGGAAGACCTCATAGAGCAAAGAATCCCACCTACCCTCCCTATTCTTCTTCTCAAAATTCTTCTTCTCAAAGTTTTCGGGGAATCCAGTTTCCAGTCGCATTTAAAAAGAAGAGTGTTGTTGAAGGTAGAGCAAATCAGGTTGCTGTAAAGGATGTTGCCGAACTGAGTATGGAAGAGCTCTTAGAGCGAGCTCGCCAGGAGCGCGAGGCCCATCTTCCTATATATAAAGTGAAGAACGAGATCCTTCACCAGATTAAAAATTCCAATGCCATAATCATAACAGCCGAGACTGGGGCGGGTAAAAGTACACAGGTGCCCCAGATGCTGATTGATGCTGGTTATACGGTGGTACTTACCCAACCTCGGAGACTAGCGGCATTTTCTGTAGCAGGCCGAATTGCAGAGGAGCGTGGATCTGAGCTGGGTGAAGAGATTGGTTTCAAGCATGCGTTTGACCAGTCGGTAAGTAGTAACACCAAACTTGTCGTTACAACTGACGGATATACTCTGTTAAGCCAACTTCACAGTAAAAAAGCTCCTCCTGATATTTTAATCATAGATGAGTTCCATGAACGGAATCAGTCAATGGATACCCTGATTGCACTGTATCGAAAGGCATGGAGTGAAAGGGATCAGTCAGGAGGGGATCCCCAATCAATTACAATACCACGCTTGGTGATTATGTCGGCAACTCTTGATGCTGAAGGGATATCAAAGAAGCTAGGCGGAGCTCCAATTGTACACGCAACTGGAAGAAGCTATCCAATCGAAACAAGGGAACGCGGCGAATCTATGTTAGAGGATGTGCGTGATCTTGTAGAGCAAGAGAAAAATGTTCTTGTATTTCTGCCGGGAAAGGCAGAAATACGTACCTTCAAGGAACGCTTAGAATTAGAGGGTTTAAACGCAGAGATCTTCCCCCTTCACTCACAGTTGCCCCTGGAGGAGCAACAGAAATCAATGAAGATCTATTCCAAGCCAAAAATCGTCCTAGCAACGAACATTGCGGAGACAAGTATTACGATAGCGGACATCGATGCGGTAGTAGATTCGGGTTTAGAGCGAGACATGATGCTCCACCGTGGCGTTGAGACATTGAGTATTCATCCAATCTCGCAGTTCAACCTAGAACAACGGAAAGGAAGGTGTGGTCGATGTGGTCCAGGAGTCTATATCTATCACGGGGATGAGCCGATAGACAGGCTGCAGAAAGTACCCACACCAGAAGTGCAGCGAGTTCCACTTGGTGAACTGATTCTGACACTCAATGTGGCATCTCGAGAAATTGAGCAATTGCCATATTTAGATGCTCCTTCTGCTGAACATATCGAGTATGGAAGGAAGAAATTACGACTGCTCGGATTATTGAGTCCCCAAGGCCGAGTAACAAAAGACGGGGCAAAAGTTGCAGAGCTGCCAGTCGGTGTTAGTGATGGTGCAATGGTAGTGCACGCACAAAATCTAACGCGAGAGAGGCGAGAACTGGCTCCTGTACTGGAGTTGGCGATTGACATCGCCGCTATTAATGCTGTTGAAGGAATTATCATTCCTGATAAGCGAAAGCTCTGGAGTAGGTATACGAATGAAAAGCAGTCAGACCCTATATCACAGTTACAGGTCCTTCATGCTAGTGAAATGCAGGAACCGCCTCGGCATAGTAAAATGGGAATTGACACATTGTCTCTTCAAAGACTTCAAGAGTATCGGAATCTATTGACCGAGAGGCTTGAATTAGGTGAACGCCCACAAGAGCTTCCTGACTTAGTAAAGCGTTTATCTGAGGAGATGTCCCCAGCGCAATCTCGCACTGATTCCTATATCCAAAAAGTGAGGGACGGATTGCTTGAATCGATTCTCAAGTCGCAGATGGACTCAGTCTTTGTTCTCGTAGAATGTGAAGACAATATGACGCAGTACAAAAATCTTGGAGGATCTGGGATCCGGAGGCTTGCCAAGGGGTCAGTGATTGAAAGCTCACAATATATTGTAGGACGTCCTTTTGACCTTCTCGTTATGAAAGGGAGCGGGGATGCAGTAACAATTCCACTTGTGCTTATGGCGACGGAAGTAAGCCCAGATTTGGTCAAGAAATTTGGAGCGCCAGAGCTGAAACGAGAAATCATTGAACAGATTAAAAGGTGGACAAAACACTTTCGTTTAAAGGAAACAGGGGAGAAAAGACCTGGTCGTCCCAGCAAAAGTTGGGGCAGGAAACGAAGGTGATACAATTCGAATCTGACGATTCTCCATCGAAGGACTAAGCGATGTATCTTAGCGCGTAAACCCTCGCCGACTTCAGAAGATGGATTTGATATCAAGACTTTGAGAGAGCGTGAGAACCTTTAGGTTGTACTCCAAACGAGTCACAATGCGTCAATTGAGACGTTGAAAATTTAGTCTCGCTTATTACCGCTCACTTATCTTTCGATGGAGTTTTTCTGAAAGGTTAACGCTCGCTACGCCAGATTCATTCTGTTCAAATCTTGTTACACATATCAAGCGTTCTCGATTGAGAGCATCTTGCATCTCTTTCGTATGCTCTTGATCGGGATCAAGTGCTTTCGGCGTATTACTGATAATTACTTGCTCGCCTTTTATCTCAACCCTTACATTTTTCGGATCTGGAGCGTAGGAAGTTGAATGTAGGTTCCCATCTATGTCTTTAAACTGAGCTATCTGTGTTCGTGCCGGAACGATGAGATCAATATATTCGTCCTGCTTAACAGGGAGGCGCTCTTGATCTGGAGTTACTACATGAACCTGTTGGTCGTCTGTCCGTTCGATGCCAATAGCGGTTTTTATTGAACTGTCCATAATTCCCCTTTTGCTATACACCCGTAAAATAGCGTTATAAAAGCATAGCAAGTAGCAATTTGATAGTCCACAGCGAATGAGGAAAACTGAGCGAGTCTTCGGCTGAAGATTCATTGATTACAGAGAGTTAAGAGTTTTGTTCTCATGAAAGCCTTATGGCAAAAATAGAAGAAACTGCTTTCAGAACTCATTGAATCGTGGCGATCATGGCAAGGCCCAGTTGAGAGCGAGAGACTTCAACTCACATGTCTCGTTCTACTTTCCTCTACGTTAGTTTCTGGCTCATTCTCGCTGTGTCCGTTCGAGAAGCGTATGCCCAGTACCAGATCATTGAGCCTGATCCGTATCGGGGAAATGAGCGTGTAGGGCGGCTGTTTTCTTATGACGAGCAAAGTTTCATAGATCGATTTACGTATCGTTTTGATCCAGAGGACGTTACATCGTGGAATCACTGGGGAGAAGGATTGAGAGTTACAGGCGGCAGTGTTTCTCGAGATGAAATGTATCTCATTGCTCAGTTCAAAGAACGTTGGCTTGTAAATGGCTCATTGTTCGCAACGTTTCGTTATCAGAAAGATGAAGACTTTGACTCGCGGTATAATCGTGAGCTTTTCGGTGCAGGCGTAATGTTTGGGAATGGATGGAGCCTGACGCTTATGAGTGATTTGCAGCCTGAGAAGCGAGATACCGACATTCAATTAGAGCTACAATGGGAGAGCGCTCCTGAGCTGGAGCTAAGGAGTAATAGGAACAGCGAATTCAATCAGAGGGAGTTTTTCCGATTTGCAGTTGTTTTTGTCGATCCCTTTTATAACGAAAAAAGTGATGAGTTCTTTTATGAGGAAAGGCCATACACCTTATTTGGGGAAGGATATTTCCGCTTTCTTGATAAAGGTTCTCTTCATGTATGGATGAATTGGAATACAGATACTGAGTTTCGCTCACGGGGTGAGGATTTTCACTTCTCTTATGCTCAGCAAGAGGGGGGTATGACACTCATGTATGGCCATCCATCTGATCTCACGTTTCTCTCTTCAATCAAGGGCCAGACTGGTAGCCGACGGTGGCAAGATGCTTTACAACGGTCGAATCAAAAGCTCAGTCGAGAGAACCTGGTAGCCGATCTTGAGTTCAGAGCTCGTATTACTCCTGCATCGAGAGCTTGGTTCGGGATTCGTTACTTTCTTCTGGAGGAAGAGGTAATTGAATCTGAGTTCAGCCCCATTGATGAGAGTGATAAGCGTACTGAGAATTATCTTCACTTTGGGATCCTGTATACGGTATCTGATTCAATCATGTTTCGACCGGGAGTATACCTCAACTTTCTTCAGCAGAATCAAAAAACTGAAGACCTCTTGAATCCAGTCTCATCTTCGCGGAGTGTCGATACTGGCCGTATCACTTTTCCCTTGCAGATATGGTTCCCGCGTTATCACTCCACACTGACGATTAATCCTACTTTAGAGTGGCCTGGCCATCCATTCGGAGGGCTAGGGATACAGGTGAGGGTGCAACTCTAGCTCGGAGAGCCTGAAGAGGTTTGAGCCAAGGAATGAATGACTACGATATTACACATTGGCCGCAGGTAGAGGTGAAATCTTAGTCAGCTACTTCTTAGGAGCAAGCTTTTCTTGAACCTCGCTCGGGATCCAAACCTGAAGCGAGAGGTCTTCAGGATCAAGCCCTATATCAAAACCATCTATCTTTTCACCATCAACATAAAGTGCGAGCCCTCCCTCTTCCGAATGTCGCACGTCACATCGTGCATCAAGTGCTGGATCGTCGTATTCTCGGAGTCTCATGAGCATGGCTAATCGAAGCCTGATATGCTCCTGGATAATTGAAGGCGCTTCAGAGCGAAGATCCTCAAAGTGTTCAATACTCTCATAGAATGCTCGAACAGAGGTTGCTGGTTGCAGAAATTGAATATCCTCATCTTCAATACCTAGCCCCAACATCTCATCGGGATCATGAAAATATTGACCAAAGTAGCCAGTTCGATTTTTAAAGAGCTCAAGAGTCGCATCTTCATCTTTTCCGCTAATCATGCCATATCGTTTTTCTTCATCCGCTTCTGGGTTAACAATCTCAATCGCAAATTTATATGAAGTGCAGGTTGTGACTTCGTTACCTGAATCACTCTTCTTGCTTGCAACTTGGATAAAGGGATTCAGAGTACGGACTTGATAGTCTTTATATTCTTCGCTCAAACGCGATTTAATGGAAGCTTTGAGCTCTTGGGTGAAGTTTTTATAACGCTTAAAATCTTCTTTGGATGGATTGGTACGCGTGAGAATTTGTGGGTTATCAAATGTGACACCCCACTCCTCTGAACTTTTCACGAATGTCGCATATTCAGGCATTATGGAATTACTGAAGTTGGCATGAGAGAGCTCATTGTTCGAGTCGTCTCGTGATTTATCTTGATGCATTATCTCCCCTTATGAGGACCTCTGCAGCTCGCGATTCAAGGGCGAGCCAGAAGGTCTTCTCCACACTTCCAATAAGATAACGAGTTCTCGATTCTTAAGTAATAGACGAGGCGGAAAGGCGGGTAAGATATTGATTATATGTACTAAAAAAGCACGTTTTCTCATGCTGAGCGACAAGGATTTTAGCCAGCGATGTCCTGATACAATGCTTCATAACGGTCAATCATTGGGGCTTCTGTAAAGTTTCGCTCAACATGTCTCCTTGCAGCGAGTGAAAACTCCTGACCGCATCTGGTATCGGAGACAATCTGTATACCGAACGTACTCATAGCTTCAATGTCTCCCACCTTCGCCAAAAATCCAACTTCTCCATGTCGCACTACTTCAGGAATTCCCTCAGTAGCAGACGCCACCACTGGTACTCCGCAGCTTAAGGCTTCCAGTGCTGCTAGGCCGAAGCTTTCGTGTTGACTCGGTAAGAGAAATAAATTTCCATACGGCAATATCTCTGAAAGATGTTCCTGATTACCGAGAAAAATTACTCGTTCCCGAAGTTGAAGCTCGTCTACTAGAGCTTCACCCATGCTCCGCTCAGGACCGTCTCCGATCATGACTAAATAGGAATCACACTTTTGTTGTATTCGTGCAAATATTTGAATGACATCTCCAATACGTTTCGTTTTTCGAAAATTGGATGCATGAATGATGAGAGGTAAAATATTACGTTTTTCACCAATCAGTCGAAGTATGGACTCTTCCGTTCTATGACGAGGTGCAAATTGGTCAGTATTCACAAAGTTTGGAATTACTGAAATCTCATGTGTTTCCGGTATGCCGAGTTTTTTATAGGTAACTTCCTTCAAAAATTCGGATGGACATGTTACCCGATCGCTTTCTGTAATAGAGAATCTTGTTATTGGAAGATAGCTTTTATCTTTCCCTACAAGAGTAATATCTGTGCCATGTAGCGTGGTAACAATCTTCGGTGCATCCTCTCCAATAACCTGTTTCGCAAGAAAAGCGCTGGTCGCATGTGGAACGGCATAGTGAACATGAAGAACATCGAGGGTTTCTTGTTGATGAACCTCAACCATCTTGGAGGCAAGAGCCACAGAATAGGGAGCATATTTAAAGACAGGACTATCTGGGACGATGACTTCATGAAAAAAAATATTTTCGGTAAACCGATCCAATCGTCGTGGAATTTCATAGCAGATGAAGTGAACTTCATGCCCACGTCGAGCCAGTGCCATACCTACTTCAGTTGCAATAACGCCACTGCCACCAAAGGTTGGATAACAAGTGATTCCTATCTTCATGCTCTGCCTGCTGTAAGAGACGTCAAATCGTCTTCAATGATATAGGTAAGCCTCTGTTGATGTTCAAATGGTCTTATGTCTTCTCCTAGAAGGTGAATGAAAGACTGAGCCAACGTTTCTCCCCAAGAGAATATGTTCAGAGTTCTCTCCTGCGGTGCTTGATTGGGGAATAGGTATATCTGAATTTTCGTCAGTTCGTCATTGAGTTCTTTATATTGTGAAAGGAGCGTGCGCTCATACGTTCCTCTAAACTTAGACAGATTGGTAATGATTGAGTTCCGAGTAAGATCAACGGACTTCTTTAGACCACCTGCAACTGTGAGAACGTCACTGGCTAATGTATCGTAGATGCCGAGAATCTGACGTTCTGCGGAGGAGAATAAGGTCTCTGGTCGAGAGGCTTCCGTAATGCCGCTTTGAAATACCAGGTCACTGATGGGTTTTGAAAACTGATCGATGGTGAGCCCTAGCTCTTTTAGACGTCCTTGGAGTGCTTTCGAAATTATTGTGCAGTGACTTCGAGGTAAAATGAGGGGCTGCTTGAGTCCAAATAGAGGATAGAGCGGTTTTATCTGTGATAGATAGCGAAACTCAGCCGGACCAGCCACGGTAATAGCAGTAGGAAAGAGAGTATCTTGAAAGAGAGGACGGAGTAGGGCACTTGAAGTAAAACGGTGTGGTTCTGTCTTTATCAGTTCAAGAAGCTCAGGTATTAGGAACGGAGTGTCTTGGTGGTACAACCTATCAATATCTTCTGCATGGGGTGTCAGTCTCTGACGTTTTTCCTCCCAGCTCATAAAGAAAAGAGGACTTCCTTTTTTTAGTTTTACTTGTGTATGAAATCCATTTTTAAGGAGAACGTCCTCTCGTTGTAATAGGAGCTCCGAAATCTCCCTGTCTTTACCGAGAGCCGTGGGAAAGAAATTGGCCCGTTCTTCATCAAGTTCTGATTGAAGCGGATCAAAAAAGAGAATTCCGGTAGCGCCTAGAATATGCTGCATACACTGCTGAAATGCTCGAGGAAGAGATGTTCCAACCTTATGGTAGGGTTCTAGAAGATGCTGAATATCTTTGCTGAGGGGAGATGTATCAAGAACATCTTTTACCGTTTTGGAGGTTTCTTCATCAATTACAATTTTTCCCACGGAATCATGACACGCAGGCTGTTTTAGCATTAGGGAGTACAGACCCTCTTGCTCGCTATAAAAGGAGGTTGATTCTATTTCTTTATAATCATGATCCTCTGTTTGCATCCAGAATATTGGAACACATTTTACACCAGTTTGTTCTTCAAGATCGCGAGCTGCTTTTACCGCCGTGACTGCTTTGAGTACTGTAAGATAGGCACCTCCAGCAAAGCCGATTTGTTGGCCTGCGATTACCGTTACGACCCCTTGATGAGAGAGTTTCTCTAGGTTCTCTTTTTGTTTTGGCAATGGGCTACTATTAATCTTTGTAATTGCCGATAGGGCTGCTGATGAGACGCCTTTCTTTTGTGCTTGATGAATTGCGCAGATCCTGTCGGGCTCTTTTCGGAAATCTAGCGAGAAGAGGTCCTCAGCTCCCATTTCTTGGTTTAGAAATGCCTTTAAATGATCTCTCTTTTCCATAGTATTTTTGAGGGACAGAGGCTCCTAGCTACCCGTTGAAGTGTACTTTTTTACACCAAGTGACCAGCACATTCCAGAGATCGTTGCTGTAATAGCAGCTACGAGGGGGGTAGCGTAGCAAAGCATCTCAAACCCTTCATGATTGAAGTAATGTGTTGCTGGATAAAACGCGACGAAGGCAAAGGGAACTACCGTTTGAAGGATGAACTGGATAATTGGGTGGAAAATGGGGAGGGGATAGCGTCCGAAAGCGATCATATTATAGAAGGGCGGATTGATCCCGATCCGATCCTCGAAGTGAAATGAAAATGATGCCAGAATAACAAAAACAGAAAGAAGAATTATAGCTCCACTGGCAGCACTAATAATCAACCAGAGAACATCAATCAACGATGGAGTCAGTTCAAGCTGAAAGGAGGCAAAGCCGAGAGTTAAGAGCCCGATGATGAGGCTTCCTATAGAATCTAAATTGAAGGACTCGAAGAGAATTTGAGGTAAGGTGCCTAGGGGACGCAGGAGCACCCGGTCAAATTCGCCTTGGATGATGTATCGATCACTAAATCCGTAGAGATTAATAGCTATTGAAGAAAAGAGCGCCATGGAAATCATGGAATAGCCATAAATGAATAATACTTCATCTCGTGACCAGGCTCCAAGTGCCTTTACCCCCTCTCCAGAAAACAAACACACAATAAAAAGTAACCCAGAGAGTGTCAGGATAATATTTGCCACTATGCCAGCTATGAAATCTCCTCGGTATTCGAATTTCTGTTTAAAGAACTGGATGAAGTATGCGACGTATATTGTGAGGGTGGGAGATTTCACGGGTTTAACCTCCCTGGACTGTCAGAGAACGCATCGCCCGATGCCACATAAGTGCACCGACGAGCGTCAGAATAAGAAACCATGACGCTTGGAGAAGTACCGCATCCAAAATGTCATATTCAGAGACTTTGCCGAGGTAAATGGCGAGTGGAATATAGGCAATTGCCTGGAATGGCATCCATTCGAGTAATGATTGGATAGCGGGTGGAAAAAAAGTCATTGGGAGAAGAAGTCCGGACAGAAGCATTATAATGTTATGCTTTGCGCGCATAATCCCTTCAATGGAGTGAAAAAAGAATGCAAGAAGTCCGATGATAAAATTGAGGGCAACAAGCACTGCGAATCCAAGAAATGTGGATAGGGCAAAATATGCAAATGCGAGCGTGGAGGTGGGGAGAGTAACTGGGAAAATAGAAACAATGACGAGCCCAATTGGAATTGAAAAAAAGAGAAGGCGGAAAAGAGACTCTCCGAAAGCTTGGCAAAAAAGGGTGGTTTGGAAGCTTACTGGACGCAGGAGAAAACTTGTGATCTGACCAGAGCGGACAAGGTTATGGACCTCATTATCTATATTCGAGAAATAGAAGCTTCGAGCAATCCACCCAATCGCTATATACGTCACCATTTCACTAAAGGTAAATCCGTTTATAAGAGCCCCTTCATGCTGGTTTGCATACACCGCTTTCCAGATGAAGTGATACACCGAGACAAAAATAAGATAGGTAAAAATGCCTGTATAGTACCGTAGACGATATGCAAGCATTTTTAAGAAAGCACATTTCCCAAAAGCAATGTGTGCCGAAAGAGAGGAGGACGTCATGAAGATATTCCTTCAGGCCGAAAGACTTGTTGCCCTTGCTGATAGATTTTCATCACGACATCTTCTATTGCAGGTTCAGTAACGGTGAGGTCAACGAGTGGAAACGCCTCAGATATTTGTTGAACAAACCGAATGGGATTAAGTTGTGTTGAATCAATGCTACACACTAACCGACGCTCACCTTGTTGTTCGATGATGACTCCTTGTGGAAATCGTTTTTTCAGTTCCTCTTGAGGCGCGTCTTCCGCGAAGTCAAAAATTACTCTGCGACCAAATCCTGGGAGGTTTTTTAGTGAATCTAAGGAACCACTAAATATCGCTGAGCCTTCATCAATAATGATGACTCGCTTACATAGTTCTTCTATTTCCGTCAGATCATGCGTTGTTAGGATAATAGTGGTATTGAAATCGCGATTTATCGCTCGTAGAAAACTCCGCACATTATGTTTCCCAACTTCATCAAGACCTATAGTTGGCTCATCTAGAAAAAGAACTTTTGGTCCATGCAGTAGACTTGCCGCGAGTTCTCCCCGCATTCGTTGACCAAGGGAGAGTTTTCGTACTGGAACGGAAAATAGGTCAGTAAGGTTTAAAATTTCTGAGAGCAGTTGAAGCCGTTCGGAATATTCCCTTTCGGGTACTTGGTAAATCCGTTTTAAGAGGTGAAAGCTCTCGATGAGTGCTATATCCCACCATAGCTGAGTGCGCTGTCCAAATACGGCACCGATATGCTTCGTGTAAAGTTTTCTCTCTTTTGAAGGATTGAATCCCAAAACATTAATAGAACCAGATGAAGGGACAAGAATTCCACTCATCATTTTTATCGTTGTTGACTTTCCAGCTCCATTTTGACCGATATAGCCAAGCACTTCTCCTTGAGCGACTGAAAATGAAATATCTTTTACCGCTTCTATTGCCTTGTGTTCTCGATGAAATAAATCGCGAATACTACCGAGTATTCCCTCTCGCCGCAGGGGTACGGTATATATTTTTCGAAGATTTTGTACCTCGATGACATTCATTAGAGTTTCGATACGGTTATACGGTTTTCAGCGTAAGGTGCTACCTTATCATTTACTTAGCTTCAATCGAACCGAGAGCCTTTTCTATGTTCTCAGCAGTTACTTCCCAGTGATGTGATTCCCACATAACAGAGCCATTCAAAAATATAAACAATTGAGGGCTTTCATGTTGGATACCGGTATCTTCTTCGATCAGGGCGGAAATATCTCGATGTTCGAGCAGATCTAAAATGACTACCTCTAATTCTTGAGAATTGTCTTCAGAGAAACGTTTCATCTCATCAAAAGCTGAAGCACTACGAGTGCAGCGAGTTGAATGTTTCATGATGAGCACCGGGCCCGAACTGCTTTGCTGTTTCAGTTCTTTATATTGGCTTATAGAGGACAATTCTTTCATTTGATAACTCCTCATTGAAAATTATGAGTGTGAAGAGTACTCTTTTTTGAGTGCCACAACAACGCTGGAGTCTTATGGACCAGAAGGGAGTGATATCATGTCAAAGACGTACGATGTAGTAGTAATTGCGCCTCATCCTGATGATGCTGAGATGGGAATGGGCGGGACCATGATTAAGCTCGTCCAGGCCGGTTATTCGGTCTTGAGTATATGCCTCACGCAGGGTGAGATGGGAACCTATGGCAATATTGAAGTCCGAAAGAAGGAGTTTGAGGACGCTTCCGCTGTTATAGGCTGTGACTGTTTGATGCTTGATTTCCCAGATACCGGCATTGAGAACGACCGCGAGTCACGAATTCGAATTGCTCGTCTGATAAGGGAGTACTGCCCAAAACTGATTTTTGCTCCGTACTATAGTAATGAGCGAGCGTTGCCACGTGGCTTGGTGCATGTTGATCATTATACGACGGGAGCGTTGGTTCGAGATGCAGTTAAGTTTGCACGCTTAAAGAAAACAGTTCCGGACATGGAACCACACAATATTGCTAAACTATACTTTTTTATGGTTCCAGAAGATCGCCATCCAAATCTTGTAGTCGATGTATCTGACGTGATTGAACAGATAGAACAAGCTGTTCTCTGTTATAACACGCAGATGGCGATTTCATTTCGTGAGCATGGAATTAAAGACGTAGTGGATTTTATGAGAAAGCAAGCTGGGATGAAGATAGGCGTCTCTTTTGCGGAGCAATTTCTCACAGATCAGTATCTGGTAATGACCCCTGATCAATTCTTTTCGGTATAGAGATTCATCAGCGGGCCTGTTTGAAAATCATCGAATATCGCTGAAGTAGTAATCTTCAGCGTGCTTTTTGCGCCTGACAACAGTTCTTTCTCTCGCTTATGTCACCTCAAGACTGATACAGGGAATAATAGTTCTAGGGTGAGGGATATTGACTGCGGAGGTTTTCATGCAATATGTCCTTATCATTCTTTCAGCAATATTTCTTTTTCCACTTGCTGCTTATTCTGAAGTTCAAAACCCTGGAGAGAAAGAGGATTGTACTCGAGAGTCATTGCTTTTTGATGAGAGTGATAACGCTGTTGATGTGCTCAGTGATGGTGTAGAAATTGAGTATGGCTGCAAGCCCACAAAAGCGTGCCGCGATCGTCATAGCATAGGAGAAGACGATGATTCCATTTTTGAACGAGATATATTCGACGTGCATCCGAAACAAGGGTTCTCATGCAGTATTTGTACATACTGGTTTAATGTATTTGATTTTCCCGTATGTGGATGCAAAGAGAAGCCGGCGCTCAAGGATTGATAGAAGAAAAAGGGAAGCGTCTCTTCTGTTCATCCGATTCATAACTATCGCTGAATGACGTTTACGAGCTTTGGGGATTGGTCATTTTTATTCCGCACAAAAATAAACTTATCTTCCGCACTCAACGGATGCTGGGTGTTGCTCATGGCTTCCATCGAAAGTTGTTTTAGTGTCTCATCACCAGTATCAAGGGGAACGTCTATCAGTCCTCGTTTTTTCCCATTTACCTGAATAACCACCGTAACCTTATTTTCCTGAAGGTATTTTTCGTCGTATTGAGGCCAGTCCGCATAAGCGATCGATGAGGTATGCCCAAGCCGCTCCCAGAGTTCCTCACTAACGTGTGGAGCAAAGGGTGCTAGGAGTTTTAGAAAGTTTTCCGCCGTTTCTTTACTTACTTGAGAGCTTATGAGCTCGTTTAGACATTCCATCAGTGCTGATATTGCAGTGTTGAAACGAAGCTCTTCAGCGTCTTCTCCAACTTTTTTAATGCAGCGATGCAGCGATTTTTTGACGTCTTCCGACTCTTCCTCGTTGGTTACAAAGGGACGAAGCGGTTCTTCACTACTTCCTGTAACGAACGACCAAGCACGTCTTAAGAAGCGCGCAGTGCCTGTAATTGCTTGAGAATCCCAGACCTTTGATTGATCAAGTGGTCCCATGAACATGAGATACATGCGGAGAGTATCTGCGCCATACTCTTCAATGATTTCATCAGGATTAACCACATTCCGGAGAGACTTCGACATTTTTGCTATGATTCTCTCTAGCTGTTCCCCTGAATCTTTCTTTATTGGATGTCCTTGAGCATCATCTTCGACTTGATCGACGGGGACAAGTGCTCCCCGCGAATCTTTATAGGCATGAGCCTGAATCATTCCCTGGTTAAAGAGTTTTTGGAAAGGTTCCACCGTAGAAACGAACCCAAGGTCGTACAAGACTTTATGCCAGAACCTCGCATACAGGAGGTGAAGCACCGCATGTTCGGCACCACCAACATACAGATCGACATTCATCCACTCTTTTTCAAGTTCTGGAGCCCACGGGGCTTCAGCGTTATCAGGATCGATAAAACGGAGATAGTACCAACACGAACCAGCCCACTGCGGCATGGTATTCGTCTCTCTGCGACCGTTCATACCAGTCTTTGGATCAGTCACGGTTAACCAATCAGCGGCTTTTGCGAGGGGTGATTCTCCTCCATCAGATGGCTTATAATCTTCAACAGAAGGTAATACGAGGGGAAGCTCACTCTCTTGAAGGGCTGTAATCGTTCCATCTTCCCAATGCACCACTGGGATGGGTTCTCCCCAGTAACGTTGGCGAGAAAATAGCCAGTCGCGGAGCTTATAGTTTATAACATGCTTGCCGAGTTCTTTTTCAGTAAGCCATTTCGTAATACGACTCATCGCGTCGGTATTAGAACTTCCTTCTAATTGGAGTTCTTTGGCAACAGGGGAGTCGCATGGCAACATTGTGCCTTCTTTTGTCCAAGCAATTTCTCCAGAATCACTCTTCTGTATTGTTTCAGGATCACTCTGAGATGGAGTAATAACAGGACGAATGGGAAGGTCGAATTTTTTAGCGAATTCGAAATCTCTTTCATCATGAGCAGGAACGCCCATAACAGCACCAGTCCCGTAAGAAGCGAGCACATAGTCGCCCACATAGAGCGGAACCCGTTCTTCATTGATAGGATTTATTACGTAGCTTCCTGTCGGAACACCTGTTTTTGAGCGGTTATCAAGAGTTCGATCGAATTCGCTCATCTTTGCGGCATTGTCTATATAGTTCTTTACCGTTTCTTGTTGCTCGGCAGTGGTAAGCTCGTTGATGAGCGGATGTTCAGGAGCAATCACAAAAAAGGTAACGCCGAAGAGAGTATCGGGTCTGGTCGTAAATGCGGTAAGTGACTCTTTAGAATTCTCAACAGCAAATTGAATCTCTGCCCCATGTTTTTTCCCGATCCAGTTTCGTTGTTGATCTTTGATGCTTTCGGGCCAGTTAAGTGTTTCGAGCTCATCAACGAGTCGGTCTGCATAGGCGGTAATACGAAGCATCCATTGGCGCATCGGCTTTCGAACAACCTCATGGCCTCCTCGCTCAGAGCGTCCGTCTATAACTTCTTCATTCGCAAGTACGGTTCCGAGCGCTGGACACCAGTTCACCATTGCTTCATCGATATATGCGAGGCGATAACTCGCCTGATAGTCACATATAGCTTTATCTCCCTCATTAGCGATATCTGTGGGGATTGGAAGTTCTTCAATTGGGCGAGCTTTTTTGCTCTCTGGATCGAACCACGAATTATAGAGCTTTAGGAAAATCCACTGGGTCCATCGATAGTAATCTGGGACGCACGTATGAATTTCTCTATCCCAATCGTATGAGAAGCCGATTCGTTTCATCTGCTTCGTGAACGTTTCACAGTTGATTGTGGTAATTTTGCCAGGGTGTTCACCAGTAGCTACTGCGTGTTGTTCAGCGGGTAGTCCAAATGCGTCATACCCCATTGGATGGAGCACGTCATAACCATTCATTCTTTTAAAGCGGCTATATATATCAGTAGCGGTGTACCCGAGGGGGTGACCAATATGGAGCCCTGAACCTGAGGGATAGGGAAACATATCAAGGCAGTAAAATTTCTTTCGGCTTGGATGTGGCTTTTGTCGAAAAGTCTTATTTTTCTGCCAGTATTGCTGCCATTTGGGCTCTATGGTCTGGTGGCTGTATTCGGTGCTCATGATTGCTCTCTAAAAAGCGAATGACACAATTAACTTCATAATGCTCTAGAGAGTAGCATAAAGATAGTGTGTTACAACTTCTCGTTTTCATCGAGCAAGAAATTCTATGCTGCTGGAGGAAATGAGGTATATCCTTCACCACCAAGGGAGCAGTCATACCAAACAGATTGAGGGGCCTCTGCTGTTAGGGGCAGAGAGTTTTTAAAGCGGTCAACCAGATCGGGATTGCTGATAAACGGCCGCCCAAAAGCGATCATATCAGCTGATCCTTCGATAATTCTTTCGTTTGCGGTCTCGAGGCTATATCCACAATTTCCGATGATCGGTCCAGAGAATACGTCACGGAAATCTTTGAGAGTCATTGGCGCACCGAGCTCATGAAATCCGAAAGCGAGCCCGTCTATGACATGCAGGTACCCAATATTGAGGGCACTGAGCATAGAGGCTGTATAGAGGAACTGTTCTCGGTAGTCAGAGGATCCCATATCGTTAAACACCCCATTTGGAGAGAGTCGGACACCGATTCTATTTGAGGGAAGGACTGTTTGAATTGCTTGTACCACTTCTTTTAGAAATTGAGCTCGTTTTTCAATACTCCCTCCGTATTCATCTTCTCTTTTATTGGTTTTTGACTGGAGGAACTGATCGAGGAGATATCCATTCGCACTATGTATTTCTACTCCATCGAAGCCAGCTTCTTTTGCGGCGAGGGCCGCATTTTTATAATCGTTGACTACTGCTTTTACCTCATCTGTTGTGAGTGCTCGTGGAGTCTCATAAGACTTTTTGCCAAGTGGAGTTTGGACTGATTTCCCTTCTAGCTTTATTTCGGAAGCACTTACGGGCAGACCAGTTGAGGGATGAAAATCTGTATGGGATGACCTGCCACAGTGCCAGAGTTGTAAGAAGAAAGGTGTTCCAGTTTTTTTAAGTGAGGCGGTAACGTTTTTCCAGCCTTCGACTTGTTGCTCTGTGTATATTCCTGGGCTGTTTGGCCATCCGATACCTTGTTCCGAGATTACGGTAGCTTCAGCGATGATAAGACCTGCTGAGGCTCTTTGCGCGTAGTATTCACCCATGAGCTCATTTGGAATTCGAGTTTCACCAGCGCGACTTCGGGTGAGAGGTGCCATGACCACACGGTTTTTTAAAGAGAGGTCGTGTAGGGTGTAGGGTGTGAGGATAGGGTGGGTTGTATTGGACATGAAAGGCTCCCTGGAGGTTTGATATTGAAAAGAGTAGCGAGAAGCAGACGTGAAGAACAAGGGGGTTAGTCAGGGGAGGTTCAGGGGTTATTTGGGCAAAAAATATCACTTATTTCCTTATAATCTTAAGGGGTTTGATTTTCATGGGGCACTTCGCTATCTTTCCGCTTCCGCATGAAGTGCGGAGCCATAGTTCAGTTGGTCGAGCTTATACCGCGGAGCGGTAAGAGAGGAGCAAGACCCCCGGTGCGACCGTTTAGGTTGCCAAACGCGAGAGCGTTTGAGGGGGAGAACGCGAGGAGAGCGTTCGAAGCTTTGAACAGTTCGGGCAAGTGAGTTATGACTTCAATGTCGTAATGCGGAGCCATAGTTCAGTTGGTTAGAACGCTCGCCTGTCACGCGAGAGGTCGCGGGTTCGAGTCCCGTTGGCTCCGCCATATTTCCGTTCGGCACTATGCCCAATTTCCGCTCGGCACTATGCCCATCTCGTTTTTCCCGCCTATTTTTCTCGGCTGATTGTTTCCTGCTCAGTGCTTAGACTGGATCACTTCCACGACTAGAAATCATGGTGAGATTGGAAGACTGCCAAGCTCCACGACTTTTGCTCCAAACTTATTCAAGAGTTTAAATTGTCGTCGTTTCCGGGCTTTCCTAGCTTTTCGGAGTAATCTGATTGACTTTCGTATTCCTTGAATCCGTTGAAGATCAGAGGCCCAAAGCTTCGCTTGCTTTAAGTTCATAATCATCTTCCGAATTTGTTTCTTTATGAACCTTTTGTTCGTTTGATTCTGAGCAGCAATGGTAAAGTTATCAGCAGCGGACTCAAGCCAGGCTAAAAACATCATGTTTCGCCCTGAAAGGTACTGAACCCCAGGAAAGGACGCGAGGAAGTTCTGCGCCAAAAGTGTTGAAACTTTCGTATGATAACTGTTTCCTCCTCCGAGGACGCATTGCCCAAGTGGATTGGTCACATTATCGCCGCCTGATAATAGACCAACTATTCCTTCATAACCTGCTAGCGAAAATGTCATCGGACCTCCAGAATCTCCAGCACATGTGGAAGCCCCTGAAGTAAAGTGATTTGAGATAATAAATCCAGGTGTTGTGGCCAGAATAGCAACGTCAGCAGTCTTTCCGTTGACGGGGCCTAGCTCGACGAGATCCGAATTCTCATTTGTGCCAAGTCCATATACGGAAACAGGTATCCCTGCTGCCATGGGAAGGTCGACAATTACTGGAAGGGCAGGGACATCGAATATTGGGGTGTCCAGTATGAACATGCCTATATCTGTGCCTTGATTGCCAGCAACTCCGGCAATTTCGCTATAGTAGTTACTGTAATAGCTCGTACTGGGAAATCGTGGCGTATCGTTTATCCAGATAACTACCGAAGAAAGTGACGTGCCATGAATACAATGTGCAGCAGTTAATACTTCCGTCGGTCCTACAAGGCTTCCAGTACAGCTCCCTCTATCAGTTTCTATGAACGCAATTGGCGAATTCCTGAGATCAATACTGCTGCCTCCGATAATTCGTGGTAGTTGCTGAGCCGCAACACCAGTGGAAACGAATAGAGAAATAAACAGAGCACAGAATTTCATAAGTATTCCTTTCGCGAAGCTGCTTCAGGATTACTATTTTCACGCCCTTAAGCAAAATAATGCATTCTTCCCAAATATTCAGGCGGTTATCTGAGCGCTAAATACTCAACGTCCACCAACCCGCTGGAAAATATTCTACGAACGGGCAGCCGTTATAAACCCGTTCATCTCGTAAAAGAATTTTGTTGCCTAGACTTGACTCAACCAGAAACCCATGACACTTTATCTTACTAAAGCACTTTAGTAAGATAAAGTACTGCGTTCAGTAGATAATAAAAAGTGTATAAAATGCAGAATGTTACAGCAGATAAAACCAAATCAGAGATAGTGAATCCCACTTCACAGGGTTCAAGCTTTGAAATGTCGCGGTACACTTTGCCCCCAGTCGAAAGTTTTTTCTCGATGCGAGCTTCTGAAGAAGCGCCTTCAGGCAGAGAGGTTCTTGAGTGTTTAAAAACTCGATTAAAGGTTGAGAGCGCTGTCATTGCTCAGGGCTACGGACTAGAAGATGGACCACTGCCGGTTCGAACTCTTTCATATGTCGTACCTACTCTTCGATTACTCAAAGAGCTTCCTGATACCACATCTGCAGAAATTTATATCGCCACTCAAGGGGTCTTGAGAGCGAATCCAGATTTTGATCGAGCCGCTGTCTTGCAAAATGAGGCGAACCTGACGAGTCTCCTCTCGCACTATATTGAATTAGTCCACCCGTCACTTCAATCAAGAGTTCGAATCCTTACCGACAAACATTTAGAAGTTAACTCTCCGACTGATAATTTTATCGTTGAGGTAACACAAGACCTTGCTCAAGTTGTCGCCTCAGATCAGAGCCTTTCTCGTTTCATTCAGAAAAAGGGGGGAGATAATGCTTTACGTTATGTTGCGGAGCATGCGGTCTATATGCGCGATGCGATTCAGCCGCGTCCCTTTGAACATCTACTTGTAGATGAAATGCAACGTGATGTTGATAACGTCATTATGATTGGTGGTCCAGCAGAGAAGATTTTTTATCGAGCGCGCAAGCTACTAGTAGAGGCGAAGGGTTTAAACCATGCTGCTCAGACGGCACAACTCATTACTCCTGTCGGAGAAAAACGTCCCCCATATCATTTTGAAGATGGTGAAGTCGCAATCAGTGATTTTCAATCACGAATACATTCAACATCGCCTGAAAAACTCCTCCAAGAGATCTCAACGGCTGTGACAAATGAATACGGAAGAAATCATTCTGTCGTTCGTGATCTTATGGTCCTTTTTGCTGATGCAGGCAACTTTAGTGTTCTCCCAGATAAAGGAATGGTCCGAGCATGCTTAAGTGGAGCACTTGAAGCACCGTATAGAGAGGCTTTAGAGAGAGGCGTATCAAAACTCAAGAATGTAGTGGAGAAGCTCTCGATATGATTTGTTCAGATACCATTACTCCGTTTATGAGTAACTTACAGACTATCTTTTTGTGTGATCCAGGAGGAAATCAAACCTATATTGTAGCGAATGAAAATAAAGAAATAGGAAGTGCAAATATAGGAGGGGTTCACCATCGTATTCTTCAGAAATTCCCCAAATTAGAACAGGGTGGCTACCTGGTCCCGCCGAAATTTTCAACCTCTGCAGCACGACTAGAAATGGCTGGTGGTGAGTTTTGCGGCAATGCCCTCAGATGTCTAGCTGCCGTAGTGGCTTCTACACTAGAGGGAAAAACATTCATTGCGGAGGAGCTTATCCAAACGAATGCGGTATCAATACACCAGGATCACTTTCGGGCGAAAATAGAGATTTCGGGTTGCGAAGGACAACTTAGCAGCCGGATATGTACAAGAGATGGGCGGTATGAAGTCGAAGTGGCGATGCCCTCTGTCTGTTTTGAGGAAGTTCTTTTAGATCAAACAATTTACTTAAATGCCAACCCGTACCAATGTAACATTGCTCATTTGTCTGGAATTAGCCACCTCGTGTTCAGAGATGCTGACATAGCCACGCTTTCAGATTATGACCGAAAAGCACTTCTCACCAATGCCGAGACACTCTTTCACCTGAAGGATGTTCCCGCCATCGGACTTATTGATATTCAATCGAGTACATTGGGTGAAAGTATTACCCCATTTGTATGGGTAAGAAGTATTGATACCTTTTTCTTTGAAACTGCCTGCGGTTCTGGCTCAGTTGCCTGTGCATTGGTAAAAGCCGCTACAGCTGAAAATAGTCAGAGTCTTGAGGTGCAGCTCCTGCAGCCAAGTGGTGCATATCTGTCTGTCGAAGTATTCCGGAAACGACATCCTTTAGGAATCGAATATTTTGACACGAACCTCAGCGGGTCAGTCCCAGTTGTGGACTCTCATCAGGTAAACCTATCAGAGAAGTAGAGTAAGAGGGCTTAATTATCTTATTCTTTCTTTTTTAGAGAAGCGAAGAGGAAGCTATGTTTTCATTAACTCATGGGATTGATCTTTTGGTGTATTAGGCCAGGACAAATCGGAGAGCTGCTATTGAACTGGCTCAAAAGTTTGAAGAAGAGCGATGATGATATGGAATATCATGCAGGTCTTTCGTGTTCTTCGTTTTTGGTTGTTTTACAGTGGGCTGGCACTGGCAAATACTATTCGTAAAACGTGGGGCGATTGCTATCTCAGATACTGTTGATGAATGCTTTGCCTTGAAGCATGTATATATGTATTACAAACTCGAACTATTTTATTTTCAGCGAGAAAAACTATTGAGGAATTTCTGGTGTTGATTATCGAAATGTCGAGAGAGTCCTCAGATTCCTAATGATTCTTCCAAAAATAACTTGAGATCAAAATTTTCGTGTTTTTTTCGAAGTTTTTTCAGGGCTGCAACTTCAATTTGGCGGACTCGCTCACCACTGATTGCTTTCCCATTCTCCCTAATTTCCCCGACTCGCTGACCAATTTCCTTTCGCGAGAGTGCTGGATATCCCTCTAAGCCAAATCGAAATTTTAGGATCTCACGTTGTACATGATTAAGAGTATCATGAAACGCCTTAGAAACTCTCTCTTGGAGTTCCTCTCGAAGCAAAGGAAGAGGGATAGATGCAGCCGGTGTATAAGTAACCGAATTAATGAGCCACGATGTATTCTCATCCTGATTCGGAATATCAAGGCTCCTCGGTTTTGAGAGATAAGGGGACAAGTTCTTGATGAGTTGCTGACTCACTCCTAGCCGTTCTGCTACCAAATCGCCATAAGGCTGAAGGCCCTCTTTTACGAAGCTGTCTATTGTCTCTGCAATTGAGCGCATTAACCGTTGATGTTCGATTGGAATATGTACTAGCTTCCGATTGACCATTAAGCCTCTCATAATCCGTACATTGATCCAATGGATAGCGTACGTGCTGAAGCGACATCCTTCTTCTGGTCGAAATTTCTCACATGCACGTAGTAGTCCTACATTGCCCTCTTGGATTAAATCTTCAAGCTCGAGTCCTAATCCTTGATATTTTTTTGCAACTGCAATGACTAGTTTCAGATTTGTCTCAGCAAACTCTGCCTTGAGTGAACGATGTCTCTCAAATACCGAAAAGAGCGTATTGAGTTTTCCAAGCGAAGCTTCTTTTGTTGTAGTGAGCATTCGTTGTTGTTCAATGGTCTGTTCGGCATCCTTTGTGTGGACAGAATAGAGCGCGTCACAAACTACATAAGCAAGATCATCGATGAGCGAATCTTTCCATGAATAAGAGTGACACTGTTTGACGAGTTGATTCTGTGTCTTACTGGTAGCGATAGAATCAGCCTGGTCTGAGACTTCATTTCGATGCAAGCCTTCCAGAGTTTTAACCGTAGCATGAAGAGATTCTATAAGCCCTGGAAGAGTCTTACGGAGCTTTTCTTGAGCGCCTAACTTCAGGATTCTCTCATCATCAACTACATCAAAAATCGGAGCCTTGTTATCCAGTATATTCTGCAAGCTCCCTATGAGCTCTCTTGCTGCCAGCGGATATTGGAAGACCTCTCGTTGAAGCTCTTGGCGAGTTTCTTTCAGCTGTAATGCAAGCTGTACCTGCATTTCAGGTTTTAATCCCGGATGAGAATTAAGAGAGTTGAGATATAGACCCACCACATCAAGGGACGGGAGATCTGCTTCGCTTAAAGAAAGAGCAGAACGGGGCGCTTGACGTTTTAATTCGTTTTGATTGGCGTTCATTTTTCTCACGTGAATTATCCGCACAGCATAGCAAACTTGTTTTCTTTATGCGTTCCTTTACAAAAATTTTCATTGATACACAGCGGTCTTCAATAACTATTGAGTGGTCCGCTGCCAAGATTAGGCCAGTACTTGTGTAAGTGCATGTAAACACTATGATATTGGTGTTAGCATTATTCCGATGAAGAATTAGTTTAAGGAACACAAGATCGATATATTCGAAGCAATGGATCCGCACCAAGAAACAACTCAGCATACAGGCTTCGGAGATAGTCCTAAACTACCTGAAAGAGCGGGCTACATTGATTTCATACACGATCGCAGCAATATTATAGAAACCTTCTCGCACTCGATTCTTCCTCTTCACCTCGATGATGTAGCAAGCGAATTTTCATTCAAAACCCTAAAAAGATTCGCTCGAGGATTAGAGACGAGTCGGTGGACTCCAGATACTGCTGTTCTTCTCAAAGGATTAAGAGCATCCGAGTTTATTGACCTTCTTTCCTTGATGAAGGATGAGAAAAAACGGTTCCAGTTATCACAGGCATTTGCTCTTGAAAAGGCATGTAACGCTGAACTCTTCAGGAAAGTAATTGGACTGCAGGGGACTCCCGATGAATCTACGATCGGGCGACAGCGAGAATGGTTCAAAAATGCTTTTCACCTTCTGGAAAAAATTGATACGCCACTGAATCAAGAGTCAATAAGAAAGGTTATTAGTCATTATGGAAAGTCTGATAGCTTAAAGCAGCGTTCTCACAATGCCCACTTTCGAGCAGACTGGCTCTACCTCCGAGATCGAGGAGATGAGACTGAACGAAAATTTCCCTCTGGATGTGCCGCATGGGCCGGTTTTGGAGAAGTCTATAATGAAGGAGCAAAACGAGAGCTGAGATTATTTAAGACAATACTGGTGGAGAGCAGGCCTGGCGAACTCTACATGGATACTCCGATGGGAATAATGTTGTCATATAAGGGAATTCCTCAAGCGGTAGTGGGGTTTTTCCTTGATCAGCAAGATGCTGGTTGTATCCATATTAAACAGATCCAAGGAGTTGTGGCTCTGAGACCCCAAGCGGAAGTCGGTCACGTGGAACGTTATCCTACTCGAGGTCTTCCAAAGCTTCATTGGGAGAATGCCTTAGTTGAGATAGTGGAAGATCTGGCTCGCTCTCTCGAGGTAACAAAGGTACGTATTACCTCAGCTGACAACAATCAATGGAATGGGCATGTCAGCTATGCATCTCGCAGAACGTTAACTGCAACACAAGCATTCCTACGGTATGACCGCACAGCACTTCAGTCGGGTTATGAGAGGAGTGACCAAACAAGAGACTTCATCAAAGAGATAAACTGATAAGCTTTTTTCTGAAAAAATAAGTGGCATACCCGAGGGAAAAGGTTAAATTAGCGGCATGAACTCTACGTTTTCTATTTATTTTGCAGGCGAACTTTTTAGTCTGAAACATCTCTTAGGGAATGCCCTCTTAGCAGAGCAGATTCACACGCAATCAAAAGGGCTGTACTCCTGCTTTGTGCCGCAAGATCTTGAACAACGCGATACTTCCGCTATCTCCATTCGAGATCAGGATCTCCTGCATGTGATCAAAAGTGACCTTGGAATTTTTCACTTTGATGGACCAGAGCTCGACTCAGGAACGGTGGTTGAGTATATGGTCGCAAAAATGCTGGATATTCCCTCAGTGCTGATAAGAACGGATTTTCGAAAGGCAGGAGACTCTGACGGAGATCCATGGAATTTGATGTGTGTTGGTTATCCGAGAACAAAAGTAATAGTCATAGACGGTATGGCTCTCTACCAAAAGATAACAAGCCAATGTAGCGGATCGAAGTATGACGGTGCGGTCGAAGCATCAAGTGTTATCGCTATTCAATTGATTGAAGCGCTTGATGAAGTAAGGAATAAGCCCTCGATTTTTTCTGGTTCTGAGATAGAAGCAGTTTATCAATGGGCTCGGAAATTCCCTGGAACAACATTGGAAAACCTTTTAACGGATGATCTTCTTGAAGAAATAGTACGGGCGA
This sequence comes from bacterium, assembly GCA_009926305.1. Taxonomy (NCBI): domain Bacteria; species bacterium. The sequence goes on along the minus strand of RFPC01000036.1, from coordinate 1,534 downwards.
AGAGGAGTAAAGGACTCATAGCATGAACTCAAAAGTATGTGTTGTTGGCAGTTTTGTTCAAGATCTTGCTTTTCGAACGAATGAGTTCCCAAAGGCTGGAGAGACCGTAATTGGTGAATTCTTTTCTGGCCCAGGCGGAAAAGGCTCAAATCAGGCGGTAGCATCGCATCGGCAGGAAGTGCCAACGCTTTTTGTGGGTTGTATCGGAGAGGATCTCTTTGGGAGAGGATATCGTGCGTGGTGTGAAGAGCAGGGTCTGTCAGTGTTGCTGGAAGTATCACCTCAAAAGACGTCAGGGGCAGCATCGATTGTTGTAAATGAAGAGGCTGAGAATAGTATTGTAGTAGCCCTTGGAGCGAATCTGGATTTGTCACCAGATTTCGTACTTTCGGCGTTGCAGCAACAAGAGCAAATTGAAGTGCTGATTTTTCAACTGGAGAGCAATCCAATAGCGACTACTCGTGGACTTCAATATGGAAAAGAGAATAATCTCCTGACAATTTTGAACACCGCACCGATGAGTTCCTCAATCACCCAAGAGCAGTTAGAGCTTGCAGATTATATCACTCCGAATGAATCTGAGTGCGTTGCATTACTAAAACACTTCTGTAACCGGGAATATGACGAGACATTTCATAGGTTATCCGATGACTCGATAAGAGAAATGTTCGTAGAACTTCCAGTGAATGGACTCTTGCTGACTCTAGGGGCAGAGGGGTCACTTCTGTATCAAAAAGAAGAGCCACCGCGGAAAGTACATAATATTAAACAAGGTCAGATTTTGAGGACCCCCTCAATTACTGTTACGCCTACTGATACAACTGGAGCCGGGGATGCGTTTAACGGTGGACTTGCGGCTGGAATAGTTCGTTACGAGGGAGATCTGCCAAGAGCAATTCAGTTTGCAACTACCGTTGCAGGGCTTTCTACAGAGCGTGATGGAACTGCTCCAGCTATGCCTTCTCTTGATGAGGTATTAAATAGGCAAGAGTCGTAGCTTCTCGCTCTGCATTTTAGTCTATGTTTAGAGGTTCTTGAGACCCCCGAGCGTCTCGCGCTTGAAGACATTGGACCGCTTCAACGAGGACTTTTTTCCGAGCTCTAAAGAGCTGTGTTTTTACCAAAACATATGGATTTTCTGTTGGAGCCGTGGTCTGTTTAGCCAGGTCAGTGAGTGGTACGTGATTGACGGCAGCATCTAACAAAAGCTTACGTTCATGAAGAGAGAGTTCCTTTAAGCCAGCCATGATAGCTTCTTTTATGAGTTCTAGAGTGGGCAGACCAGAGCCTGAGAGTTGAGTCGCTTGTCTTATAATTACCGTTTCTTTTTCTCCAGTTGGTAGCTTCGCAAAACGACTCCATATAAATCCATTGACTTCATCTGCGGAAACAGATTCTTCTTGAATGGTGGATGCCCTTGTTTTTGGTAGAGCGATTTGACGAAGAGAGTCCTCAAACGCTAGCCATTCTTTTCGTTCCAGTTGTTCTGGTACTGATAGAGTTTCTGTTCGGCTTAATCCCATAGATAAAGCGC
>RFPC01000035.1 GCA_009926305.1 bacterium | reverse complement strand
TTGGTATGGCACTATTATAGACAGGTTACTGTTCAAAGAGAATCCATGCGTGTCTTCCGTCTACCTCCTCCTCTCGATATGAAAAAAAGAGTTGCAGATATCTTTCAGAGAGTAAGTCTCTTCCCCAAGACCAGTCGGAGCTCTTTGGGTGCATCCCTGATTGAGTTTGCCATTCTTATTCCGATTCTCCTTCTGATTGCTGGTGCAGTTTTTGACCTGTCCCGTCTTTTTATTAACTCTATTTCCGCAAGGGAGATTGCGATTGAGAGTGCAAAGTTACTTAATTCCTCAAGCCCAGCAGGATATGCATTTACGCATCAAGAGATGCAGCAGTTTTATTTCGCACCAGAGCAAGAGCATGGAGATATAACGAGTAGACGGGTAGATTTCTGGAATAATCAACTGAACGAACAGCATGAAGATTTCTACGGGCTTACTTATTTCCCAAGGAAGGATAAGCAGGTGTTAAACCTTGCCTATGGTTTGCTGCATAATGCGAGTCCCCATTTGTACTTTCCAATTCCAGAGCCGCTGAATCAAGAGGATCCTCTATCTGATCTTGGAGGGAGAACAAATTGCTCAATTCGTATTCGCTTTGCCGACGAGGATCAGCCTCCAGCGCAAAGCAGCTGGCCAGGAGATCCAGTAGATCTTGCTGAATTAATCAATGAGTCTCGAGATAGACTCGTCAATGTACGGTGTGCAGTTCCAGTCATTGGTTTTCAAATTATGACTCTGGGAGAGGTAAAGGTGAAATACATCGAAGCTGAGGTCTATGTATATAGGGCTGGTGGGATAGCGGAATAAGCATCAGTAAAAAATAGCAAAGAGAGATGTGAAGTGAAGCAAGAGAGAGCGTGCAAGGCAGTGAGAAACGAAAGCAATGATGCAGGAGCCACTTTTGTTGAGGTTGCTATAGGTCTTACTCTTTTTACAGCCGTCATTTTGGGCTTTGCGCACCTGTACACGGTGCAATTTGAGAAGATGAAACATATTCAACTCTTAACTGAGATTGCGATGGGGCCCCAGGAGCCTAGCCTCGTCTTTGATTCCAGTGTAGGAGACACGGGTGGTTTTCAGATGCTCAGCAGTACTACAACTCCCTCTATAGGTGAATTTGCAAACACGATAGGAGATTTCTTTACGGAAAAGCGACGTCTGGAGCGAACAATTCTCTATCTGTTGGTAAGTTACATCCCAATTGATCCAGAGACAGGACTTCCAACTGGTTCAGGGCCTTTTACGAGTGATGTGTTTGTGTATCAACCTCCGGCCCTCATTTATTATTCCCCATATACTGACTCGGAATGTCTTAATGAGTCACATAAGCAGGAGCTGATTAGCTTTTCAAAGGTCAAAAATGGAAAAATTCGTGGATATACAGATCCAGGTACTAATGCTCCGGTGCCGATCGGGCCGAAACTCTATGATGTAAGTTTGAGTAATCAGCAATACCGCGGATATATGGATTTTCTTCCTATGGTGTATCTTCGTATTTGTAGCGAACCTGCTAGCTTGCTTTTCGAACAGTCAGTGGTCAGCGACTTTGAGCTTGTTCCCCGGAGATTGGTAAATTAATAGGAGTGGATGTTAGGAACTTATGTCGAGTCTCGTTCGGAAGCAAAGAAGGCATACATGTCACTCTGAAGAGGGATTTGTTCTTTTATGGGCTGCGATGCTTGCTCTTCCGCTTCTTACTATAGGATTCATATTTCTTGGATATGCTCAGGCGAATCTGACGAAACTACGAGCTCAGTATCATACGATGAATCTTGTAACGATTGGCTCATTCTCCTCCGAGTTTGACTCGGGAGAAACGCTCAATTCAATGGCTGCCCTGGCGTCGGCTCTTGGCTTTACGGGCGTGCGGCCAGATAGCTCATTCCAAAATACTGATGGAGGACGAATTCACTTCCTTCATGAGACCGATGATGCGGCTCATACAGTGAGCGCGCTCCTCTTCTTTGACCAAGATCCAATTACGGAAATTGTTTCACAACTCGGTTCAATTCCGGTAGGAGGCATGTCGAGTGCAAAACCTGGAGCATATTTGATCTCGCTCGTTCTCGATTTTTCGCAAAGTCTCAATAGAGATTTTAATGCTGACGACCTCTTGCAGGCATACGATGTAATTCAGCCAAATGGTGCACCTGGTTCAAATGGAGTGGTTGACTCTTTCGGTAGAGTTATGCCGGATGATGCAACCCTACTTGCACTTCCGTACAGCTTTGACATCCGCAATCGAATTCGACTTCCTTATTTTGATACGGGAGCTCAGTGGCCTTGGCCAACGCCTAATGGTCTTGAATGTACTCCTACGAATGAGACTGGGTGTGGTGGAAGAAGACCACCGATGATCAATGATCTTCGGAAAGAGATGTCAAGCAACTTCCTTGCTTACAAGAAAGCTGCGGTAATTCTCACGGGTGTGGCTGCGCAGGCTACGCCGTATCTTACGGTAGATCTGCTGGGTGGTTTACTTCCTGATGAACGAGTAGCTTTTAATAATTACGCGATGGTTGGTGAGCCAGATGCTAGTGGGGAATATGATTCACCGTATCTACCGATGGATAACGATGGGGTGTATGAGATATGGGATTATCACTTTCCATCAGTTGAAAGCTATGAGGATGGTATAGGAACAAGTGGACCTAAAGTGGTGACCAATGTTTTTGAAGAACACTCGTTTGATAACCCGAAAGACCCTTTTCGCCATGATATTAATATTGATTTTCGCTTTCCCACGTTCGGTTTCATGCATGCCATGGGATTTCGAAAATTAGCGAAGTATGCATCATTTTCAGGCACAGACGGGAAAGTTCATTCTCCTGGAACATTTAGTGCGTTCCTTGATCCTCCTCTTCCAGTACTGGAAAATGAAAAGTTTAATCCTCCACCTGAAGATTCGTTTGTTTGGCATATCGGGGAGATTAGAGGAATTTATTGGGCAACCGAAGATTGGTTTTATCCTTATGGCTATGGAACTGTTCCGCTTGCTTTTTCAGTTCAGGGTCCAGCTCACCCCCCTAATGACCATCTTCATAGGCCGATTGGTGATGGCATTACCTATCCGTGTGAAGTAGGGCCTCCAGCTGCAAACAATGCCCAGTGGTCGTCTGACAAAAGTACCACTGGATATGCTTTGTGCCTTATCCGTGATTACTGCGATGACTTCTCCATGAATAAGAGTGTTGACTGTGACGATCCGAATATCGCAGCACATCCTGATAGTAAGATGCACTATCTTGATTCCGAGGGGGAATGGCCGCGATGTGGTGATGCTGGGCATGTACCGAAGTGTAAGTCAGCTGGCGCCCCAGTCGAAGAATCAGCGGTGTTTTGCACATTTGGCGATGGTGCAGGACACATGGTGCCGCGGTGCACGCAGGGTGGAGTGGCGGGATGCTATAATGAAAGTTCTGGCTCGTTTGCACAGGGGGACTATCGCTATCCAGCCTGTCGTCAGTTTACAGATAGTAGTGGCAATGCTGCACCGCCTCTTGGCCATGGAAATTGTCGTGAGGGAACCCCGTGCGAAAGTGCTCTCACGAGCAAGGCCGGCGGATATCAACCTCAATCTCTTGGCACTGTGCGTTTCGCGACGGATGCACCAGAAGTAGGATCTAATCTTTTTTACTATATCAATGATATGGGTGTACTTCCTGCTGGAACATTTACTCATAATGCTGTTCCGAATAACCAGTGTGAGACCTTCTTAGCGGAGACGAGTGGAGAGGGGCGTTGCGCGATGATACTCGTGACTGATGGAAGACCTCATTCTATCGACCTTGCGGGGAATACTATCGACTCTGACTCCGCAGTGATGGTTGCCATGCAAGAGAATATCGATAACTTTACTCAGCTTCTCGGGGGAAAAAGTTTTGTGTGGTTCTTAGGAAGTGTGAATCAGTGGCAAGCCGTTATTGAAGCCGTACAGGAAATTGCAGATGATGGATTGTTATCTGAGCTTCAACAGGATGCCTTCGAACAGGTCCAATCGGGCACTCGAATATGCGAAGACCCTGAAGCAAGCGCGGCGTGGAATTCTATTGAAATCTGGGCAAAATGTCCTTCTATCGATCAACTAACGACGATTTATTTAAGTGAACAAAGCATGCAACAGCAGTTTAAGGCTCTAATGGATAATCCTGTTCAGGGTCGTCATTGGGTAGAAACGAGTGTATCAAATTCAGCAAGTGGTCCAACACTTGATGGGTCTCTCGGGAGCTTCTTAGGGGGACTGAAAAACGTGATTGGTCTTATGAAGCAAGAGACAAAATTTCATCAGTGACTACGTTTTTCATAGAAAAAGGTTTTCTCATGAAATAGAGAAAATTCGGGTGGCTGAGCGAGTAACCCATAGAAATTCCTATAACAATAACAAGATTTCCTCATTAGAATGCTCATTTTTCCTTATGTATCATTTTTTTTCTGACGACATCTTAAGGTGATATCATAGAAGGCGGGACGAAATTCACTGAAAGTAGTGGTCGGGCGGGATGTAGAGGAGTCTTATAGTGCTATTTAAGGGCGTCAATCTTTCGTGTAAAAACCGTACTAGAGCGAGGGTGTGGTCGAGAACTTATTTTAAAAGGCGTTACCTTTTCTGTTCTTTAATGGGTATTGTTACTCCCATGGTCATCACTTTCTATCCTCAGGATGCCTTTGCTGCCGCACAGTTCTGCCCAGTAGAATTACAGACCGTAGCAGAACAATTTCATAATGGTTCGCCCGAGAGTTTGCTGGCTGAGATTCTTGAGTACTTTGGATGTTGGCCGGGGCCGGCTGCGCCGCCCGATAAAGTCGTTAACTCGGAATCGCAGATAGCCACGGTGATAAATCAGTTGGCAGAGGCAGCCTATGCAGACGGCTATGCCAGTGAAGTTCCCAGTAAGGTCGATCAACCCACACTGAGTGCAGCCCCTGGTCCATAATCCTATCGGAAGATAGAGAAAAAAAGGAGGCAAGAGATACGCTTGCCCCCTATTTGAAGAATGGTGGTCTTCTTCTCTTTCGGTTACGTAAGTGTGAAAGAATATTGTCCACCACAGCCTGATTGGCTTAATGAGGGGGGAAATCTGAATAATAGAATTCCCGCCTACTGTTATGAGAGAATCCTTACAATCGGATACTCAAAAACAAACCGCCAAACTGTCCTTCACACAAACATAACCTATCGGAATAATCTTTCATGTTGGATCACCTCCTCTTATAAGGGTTGCTATATCCGAGGAATAACGCGGCTTGGGTAGAAGAACTCCGAAGTTTCCACTCGCCCCAAGGTTTATCCCTATGCTCATAGCACAATTATAGTTGAGAATGAGGAAGTTACACCAGCTCTTCCTTGCCCCCTTTCATGAAATTGTTTGATCAACTAAGCTCTCAGCATGGATTCACTTTCAAGTACATCAGGAATTTTCGATGTTTTGTGCTCTTATGAGATGAAGCTGCTCGTTGTAAGCGCCATTATTGGGGCGTTAATAGGCTTAGAGCGAGAAATTGCGGGGAAAGACCCGAGTCTTAGAACATTTTCTCTGATCTGTGTGGGAAGCTGTCTCTTTGCCATTATCTCCCGCGAGGCGGTCGCTGGTCAGCAATTCGGGGATCCGAGTCGAATCGCTGCTCAAGTCGTAACTGGAATTGGTTTTCTCGGTGCTGGGGTAATTTTCCACGGCCGAAAAGGGGTGAGTGGGCTCACAACAGCAGCTCTTATTTGGACCACTTCAGCGATTGGAGTTGCAGTTGGATTTGGATTTGTGACCACAACCATAGCTGCCATGTTCACGGTGTTTACTCTTGTTATGGTGCTGAAACTTGTTCACATCCTCATTCGGATTCTTAGACCAGAGCAGTACGAGGGTAAAACCGAATTCGATTGATCGGTTTCGGGAGCTCAGTAGATTTTATCACAGAATTAAGCAAGTTAAAGAGTAGCGTTGCTCTTTAACGGTGAGAGGTCTTATACTGCTGCGTCTGATCACGAGGCACCCGTATGTGTAGGCAGCGGTGTGATAACAGTGCTTTTTAGAGACTCGGGCTGTGGCGCAGACTGGTAGCGCGTTCCCTTGGGGTGGGAGAGGTCGGCGGTTCAAATCCGCTCAGCCCGACCAATGTTTTTCCGATTATGTTCTCTTCGATCAGGGTTTTTTTGCAGGGTTTTCTCGTCGAGCAAGATTTGCTTGTTCCCCAACGTCTTTTTGATTCCTCTTCTTTTGTTGTGCATCATTTCGTTGAGGCGCGCGAGATTACGAACTCAAGAATCCAAGAAGACACACAGAGGCAACAAAGAAGACAAATTACGCTCTTATAAAATCTAGCTGCGGAAGTTCAGGAATGAGCCCCGCATCCGCTGCTTGTTGTAAGAAGAGCGCGATTGATTTTTCGCCCTCGGAGCCTAAATCAAGGGTAAGGTCATTGACATACATGCCAACAAACGTATCAGCATCATCTAAGGAAATTCCCCTTGCATACTTCATAGCATAGGCCAGAGCCTCACTTCTATGGGCTAGCGAATAAGAGATACTTTCATGTAAAGCGCTTACTGAAGCTTCCATAGCTGGAATGCCAAGAGACTTTCGAGCAATGTTAATGCCTAAGGGCAGCGGTAAATGTGTCTTGTCAAACCACCACTTCCCAAGGTCTAGGAGCAGTGAAAGCCCCTGTTCGCCATAGGTTAGTTGTCCTTCATGAATGATGACTCCTGCATCTACCTCTTCATTGATTACCGCGTCGCCGACAGCCTTAAAATCATATACCTTCATTTCTGGCTCCAGGCCTCTTTCGCGAAGTGCTAACTGGAGTGACAAAGCCGCAGAGGTAAACTTGCCTGGAATTGCAACCGTTTTAATATCTTCCAGTGCGATATCCCTTTGTGATTTCGTAACCACGCGGGGTCCATAATCTTTTCCTCCCATGGAAGCGCCACATGAAAGAATTGCATATTGATTTTTCAGATATGCGAATGCATGCACTGATACAGCAGTAACGTCAATTTCTCCGCGTATTGCCTTTTGATTGAGGCTTTCAATATCAGAAAGGTCATGGTCAAATTCAAACTCTGCATTCTGAACGATTCCTGAAGTAAGTCCATAGAACATGAACGCATCATCAGCATCTGGTGAGTGATAAATGGTAATTTTTTGTTTTGTCACAAAATTTCCTTTAGTGATTGCATTTTCATCAGACTATGCGATCTTTAGCCTCTAGACGTCGACTGCTCTCTGACGAGAGATAGGCTAGCAAGTTTCATAAGAAAAGCCCAAAGGGTGAAGAAAAAAACCTGACGAGAATGAAGATGCAAGGGGAGAGTGGCATGAAGACTCGTCGGGTACAGGAAAATATGCAAAATCAAAGCTCAGCAGGAATTTACCGATATTCGATTGAAGAGGCTCGAGCTCTTTATCAGCAAACACCCCTGGCGGATCTTGGTACGCTTGCTCATGCGAGGCGCCAATCAACGGTTCTCGGCGATAGTGTCACCTATCTCATAGACCGTAATATTAACTACACCAATGTCTGTAATAGTGACTGTTCTTTCTGTGGATTTTATCGTCCTTCATCTGCCCATCCAGAAAGCTATGTTCTCAACAAAAGGCAAATTGGGGAGAAAGTACGAGAGGCGTTAGAGCTTGGGGCAACTCGAATCCTTCTTCAAGGCGGACATAATGATGATCTTTCTTATGATTTTTACCTTGATTTGATACGTTGGCTCACAGAAACGTACCCAATTGAGTTAAATGCATTCTCGCCAAGCGAGATACATCAAATGCATCTTGTATCAGGGAAGCCCTACCAAGATATTCTCACCGAGTTGAAGGATGCTGGAATGAAGGGACTTCCTGGTGGCGGAGCAGAACTCCTTGTTGAATCAGTTCGAAAACGAGTGAGTCCAAAGAAGATCAGTGCGGATATCTGGCTGGAAGTTATGGGTATAGCGCAAGAATTAGACCTCACTACTACTGCAACCATGGTCATTGGTTTCGGAGAGTCTGTTGAGCAACGGATAGAGCATCTTCATCGATTACGACAGTTGCAAGATCAGTCACAGCGGAGTGGGCATGCGGGATTTAATGCATTTATCTCTTGGCCCCTGCAACATAATGAAAATACTTCTATGGGAAGGAGCCGACACCGAGAACGGTATGGAGCTGATTCGTTGCAGTATTTAAGGAACGTGGCTATCGCTAGAGTTTTTCTTGATAATATCCCCCATCATGCTGCAAGTTGGCCAACACTTGGAGTTGAGATTGGCAAGATTGCACTTCACTTTGGATGTGATGACTTCGGCAGTACGATGATGGAGGAAAATGTTGTTTCTCGTGCGGGTGCATTAACCCAGAGTAAGTGGGCATTGAGCCCAGAAGAGTTACAACAAGCCATTCGGGAGGCTGGATTTAAGCCGAGACAGAGAAACTCCTCTTACGAATATATCAATTGAGGTAGCCATACATTCATCGCTCAAATAACCACCACCTTCGGATTGTTTTCCGCCGGGCATAATCTTGTATTGACGGGCTGGCCCATTCACGGATGAGGCTGGATACCTCCGTTACCGAATCAGATACGTGAAGAATATTTGTATCCTCTGGGCTTATTGCGCCACTTTGAAGAAGAGTATCCTCTATAAATGATTGAAGTGGTTTCCAATAATCAGAACCAAAGAGAATCAGCGGAAAATTGGTGATTTTCCTCGTCTGAATGAGAGTTGCAGTCTCAAATACTTCATCAAGTGTTCCAAATCCGCCCGGAAATGCAACGAAGGCACAAGAGTATTTCAAAAGCATGACCTTCCTCACAAAGAAATGCTCGAACTCAACCCAATAATCGAGATAGGGATTCGGCTCCTGTTCCTTTGGGAGTTTGATATTACATCCAATCGAGACGCCCCCAAATTCTCTCGCTCCACGATTCGCTGCCTCCATAACTCCTGGTCCACCGCCAGTCATTATAGTCAGATCGAAGGAGGCAAGCTCTGAAGCGAGTGCTCTTGCTTGCTGATAAAAGGGATGCTCCTCAGTAAAACGAGCCGATCCAAATACCGTCACGCAAGGTCCAAGGAAGTGAAATGTTCGAAAACCCTGGAGGAGTTCTAAAGCGATACCAATAACCCTGAACAGTTCTTGTGTTCGTGAGCGTGGGCCCGCTAAGAATTTTTTATCTCTCAGAGAGGACGACTGCTTTCCCCACTGTGCGCTCTCATTGTTGCTGTCTGATGCCATCATCTCATCTTGTAGCAGGGATAACGGGGCCTTCTCAAGCATAGAATCATGTATCCGAATTGATGCGACGAGTTGAAGCAAGCTCTCTATGAGATTGAGTTGAGATGAAAAGCGATTAGACGGTAATCAGCTGATTTCAGATGATTTTTCCTGATAATTCTTTGAATCCATACAAGTCTTTTTGGCTTCTAAAGAAGAGATGATTGGAATCAGCCAGCAATGGGCGTGAAGCCCACGCAGGTGACGGCAATTGACTGAAGAACTGTACTCTTGGACAAGACAAGCTGAATTGGGAGAGTAGAAGTGGAGAAAGAGAGTAAGATATTTATTGCGGGTCATAAAGGGCTTGTGGGATCTGCCCTCGTTCGTAACTTAAAGAAAAAAGGATACCAGAATCTGTTGTTGCGCGATCGCGAAGAGCTCGATCTGCGAGATCAGTCTGCTGTTCAGCAGTTTTTTTACGAATATGATATTGATTACTGTATGATTGCAGCCGCAAAAGTCGGTGGAATTCTTTTCAACCAACAGTATCAAGCTGATTTTCTCTATGAAAATATAATGATCGCTGCAAATGTAATCCATGCAGCTGCTCAGTATAAAGTAAAGAAACTTCTTTTTCTCGGTAGCTCCTGTATTTATCCGAAGCTATCACCACAGCCGATACGAGAAGAATCACTTCTGAGTGGCCCTCTTGAGCCTACTAATGAGGGTTATGCCCTAGCAAAGATAGCGGGATTGAAGCTTTGTGAAAAATACATGGAGCAGTATGGAAAGTGTTTTATCTCTGCAATGCCAACAAATCTGTATGGACCTGGGGATAATTTTCATCCGGAACACTCGCATGTTATCCCTGGAATGATGCGAAGATTTCATGAGGCGAAGCAAAGCGGCAAAAAAGAGGTAGTCATCTGGGGAACTGGGAGTCCAAGACGGGAGTTTCTCTACGTTGATGATCTTGCCGAAGCTTTATGCACCGTGATGGAGAAGTATGAACAGGCTGAGACAATCAATGTCGGTACAGGTGAAGACTGTAGTATTTTAGAGCTTGCGCACCTTCTAAAGAAAGTTGTTGGTTTTGAGGGTGAGATTACGTGTGATACATCCAAGCCAGATGGTACTCTTCGAAAAGTGCTCGATGTCACTCGGATAAAGGAGCTTGGCTGGCAGCCTGCATATACTCTGGAGAAGGGTTTACAAAAAGCATACGCATGGGCTCTTGAAAACAAAGTATTTGAAAATACGGAAACAGAGTCTGCGGCTGCGACTCATGAGACCCAGATCCGACAAATTTCTTCTCTCGGGGAGAGCGAGTCTAGTGTAGGGGCCATTTCACGTTCAGAGAAGCGCGCAAGCAGTGCTCAAGGCTCAACGGGAGCCTAAAGAGCGATCCTTCGCGATTTTTGTACCTCTTTCAATGCCGAATTATTAGCCTTTAGAGTGCTCTCGTCATATACTCTCCGGCAGAGGATGGCAGGCACTATGCGGGTACTCATATCAAGACCAGATAAGATTGGGGATGTCCTACTTGCTTTGCATGGAGCGAAGCAGTTGAAAACCTACTGCCCGGAGCTACAGGTATTCATGCATGTAGCCGACTACACTCGACCGCTTGTTGAGAATATGCGCTTTATCGATGGTGTACTTGGGTGGGATGAAGCATTAGAACCGTATGAATTTGATGCGGTTGTTGATCTGATGGCAAAACTCGCAACTGCTAGGCGGTATGCGGAAGCAGGTATACCATTAAGAATAGGAAATTCGGCACGCTGGTTTCGACTTTTTCATAATCGCACTGCGTACATTCGACGTTCTCAGGCACTGAGAAACGAAGCAGAGTACAACTGGCAACTCATATCTCTCCTTGATGTTCGGCTTCACAATACCCGCTTGCGAGAAGCAGTGTCTTTGGATGACTTTCGTGAGATTCGTTATCCTGAACTTCCTAGGCCATATTACTGTTTCTTCCCAGGAGTTTCAGTCTCAGCGCATGCATGGCCTATTCAGTCGTGGGGACAACTTGCAGCGCAGATGCTCGAACGTTCAGATAAGGATATCGTCTGTGTAGTAGGACCTGCTGAGGTAAAGGTGGAGCACAAAATAAGGGAGTGCTTTCCAAAATCAGAGCGAATACGAATTATGCGAGTGTCTGATCTCAAGCTCGCTGCTGGTATCTTACAAAGGTGCGAAAAGTATGTTGGTCCATCCACGGGCATAACCCATATTGCGGGAGCGGTGGGTGCAGAAGGTATAGCTCTGTATCCTGAGGTTCTATCAATGCATCCGGGCCGATGGGCGCCTTTCAAGTCCTCACTTGTGATTCGCTCGCCGGCCTCACGAGTGAGACCAGCTGAAGTCGCAGCTTCTCTCTTGGAGAATGCTTCTGAGAGTACGCCATTTCGATCGAAGGTATCCGCTTTTGTAATTTGTAAGAATGAGGAAGATAATATCGGTCGTTGTCTTGATTCGGTGCGGTTTGCTGATGAGATTCTGGTGGTTGATAGCGGCTCTACCGATCAGACTCTTGAAGTTGTGAAACAGTTTCCTCGAACTCGAGTTATATCTCGTGATTGGCCAGGGCACCGTGAACAAAAACAATTTTCTCTTGAGCGATGTAGGCATAAATGGGTTTTGAATCTGGATGCTGATGAAGAGCTTTCAGCCGAGTTGAAGGGGCATATCATTCGAATTCTCGAGGATGACCATGCAGGAAAGTCAGTAGCAGATGGCTATTTTCTTTGTAGAGTCGTCTATTATCTCAATCGATGGTGGGATAAGGGTGGATGGCATCCTGAATATCGGATGCGATTTTTTCAAAGAGAGAAGACGACATGGGGCGGAATGAATCCGCATGAAAAAGCTCTCGTATCTGGAACGGTTCGAAGACTACCAGGCTTTATCAATCACTATACCTCCGAGACCATTTCTGATTTTGTCGACACCCAAAATAGATTTTCCACCCAGTCGGCACTTGCAATGCATCAACAGGGAATTCGCTCGGGGATAGGAAATATGGTGGTGAGACCGATTTTTCGCTTTTTTAAATTTTTTGTTATCAAACAAGGGTTTCGAGAAGGGCGTCATGGATTCATTCAGGCCGTCTTAGAGGCGGTCTATACGTTCTTAAAGTATGCAAAGCTTTGGGAGATTCAACGGGTGAGGACTACAAATGTTGAAAAGTTGACCCGAGTGAAGACTCCCTTAAAAGATCACAAGTATGCTGATGGCATTAAACCGAATACTGCTGCGTCTATGAAGAATCAAAATGAAATTTCAGATGAGGTCTCTACGATGTCTTCACCTTCTGTATATCAGTAAGACGATAGAAACTGAGGAATTTGAGGAGGCTTGATGGCGATACGAATCTCTTATCCAGTATGTGACGTAGATCCAAGAGTTGTACTAGAGATAGCCGAAAAGGTTAGCACAGTCCCATTTGAGGAAAGTGAAGCGGTTATGGGAGATGAGCTGAAGCAAATCTTCTCGTTAACTGATTTAACGACACTTAATCCTACCGATAATCGCCGGAATGTCGGGAGAATTGCGGAAAAGGTTCGATACCTGCAGGAGAATGTTCCCCTATTGCCTCCTCTTGGTGGGTTGTGTGTTCCTGGAGATGCTTGTGGTAGTGCGGTCGAAGTGCTTCAAGAATCTGTCGTCAGAGTTTCTACCGTTGTTAACTTTCCTCTTGGACATGCTCCGATAGAGAGCGTTTTGTGTGAAGTAGGAATTCGACTAGAGCAGGGGGTGAATGAAATCGATCTTGTTTTCCCCTTAAATCGATATCTTGCGGGAGATTCTGAAGATAATTTGATTGAGTTTGTCAGTGCGGTTAAGGCGCAGTGCGAAGAGAAGAATGCATATCTGAAAACAATTATTCAGAGTGATGAGATTGAACTTGCCCATGACACGAATTATACAAGCGCTGTTGAACACATCGCACGGCTAGCCACAATTTGCTATGCAGCTGGTTCAGACATGGTGAAGACTTCTACGGGTAAGGGAGGTGGAGCAGGAGCCAGTCTCATGGCTGCTGCTACGATGTGTCATGTCGCAAAGCACTTTCGTGATCATACGAGTTATCAAGAGTTGCTTGGACATGTTCCTGGCATCAAGTACTCAGGTGGTATCGGAGATGTGGAAACCGCTTTGCGCTTTATGCGGCTTCATCAACAGATTTTAGGACAAAGTGTTCTTTGCTCTGAACATTTTCGTTTTGGAGCGAGTCGACTGATGAGAGCAGTGCTCGCGCGACTGCTAGCATTAGATATACAGCTTTCTTCTCAGCTGAAAGAAGCCGGTATCAATGAAGAGTTTTTCTCTGAGTCTTCAAAAAGTCAGCCATCAGTACCGTACTAATGATAGTGTATGGCCATGCTAGCGAATAAAGAAAGTATTTCGGTAGCTCGTTGAAAAGCCGAGCCGAGTATAGAGATTATATGCATCTTGTGATGCATACAGAGTAACGGTTGCATAGCCGTATTCTCTGAGTTTTGATAGACAAAACCGGGCAAGTCGAGAGCCGTATCCACCTCCGCGCCGTTCGGGTAATACAGCAAGATTAGCGAAGCTCGACTGATGTTCTCCCTGTCCACAAAGAATTGAACCAGTGGCAACGACATCATTGCCACTTCGAAGTATATAGTGTTCCCACAGGGAGTCGGCTATCTGGCTCTTTGCATTTTTAGCGGAATCGGCACTCCGATAGCCGATCGCTTCATGGAGCTGATACCACGATTCTATTAATGTGACAGGAAAGTGATAGCTACGGATGAGAGTCTCTGTCCATTCACGCAGTGTGCTGTTGTCACAAACAATCTCTATCTGTTCTTGTGAGTTGTCTTCAGACTCCTTCGGCGCGACTATGAGCTGTGTGTCAGGCTCGGCCAGCTGAAGATACATTCCTGTTGTACCCGATTTTTCTTGGAAAGAATATTCTTCAAATAGTGCTCGATGCGTATTCGTCAGGATTGCAGGATTTGAAACAAGCCATGCGATAGAGCAGTTTGCCTTGTTACAGTAATCACTGACAGTTTCAAGGTTTCTCCTAAAGCTGTCTAGCGTCATATCCGAATGGAGCACTGAATTGAACAGTATGTCCTGAACCGATGAGTGATACCAAATCAGCTCAGGTTGAGAACGGAACGTAATCTGTTCCCATCCTGACCAAGTACCACACCCCAATATGGCGTTCTGATGAATGAGCTCGGCATAAGAGGGGATTGAGTTCCCCTTACTAGGGCGTGGAAACATGCCTTGATGTTACTGTGGATAGGTCAGAAGACAAGACTTATTCATCATCAGACGACAGGAGTGCTTTTACCCGCTCCTCATTGAGCATGGGACTGAGAGTATCAAGGGGAGTGCTTTGGTGGGTAAGCTGATGTTGGAGCTCGTGAGCAAGACTATCAGCTTGCTCAGGAGAGAGTCGGGTTCTTGTATTGAGAATCACACCTGTTTCATCGGTATTTTCCGATAAAGCCACTGATTTTGGGGTTTGCAGGGTGTTTTGAGTTTGCGAAACAGGGGATTGATTGGCACCTCTGATAAGCTTCGTGATATTTTCTCGGTCTATTGAAGTCATCTTATTCCCTTTTTATATGTGTTTCGGGTACCCTTATGATGCATTCGAGTGAGAAGAGGACTCAGTATCTGACAGTAACGTAAGCGGAAGAAGTTATGAATATTCTAGGTATTTCAGCATTTTATCATGATAGTGCGGCAGCTCTCATACAAGACGGCGAGATTATAGCTGCGGCTCAAGAGGAACGCTTTACCCGAAAGAAGCATGATTTTGAGTTTCCACGTCATGCTGCTGAGTATTGTTTGCGCGAAGCGGCCATCAAAGTCGAGGACCTCGATTTTGTAGTTTTTTACGATAAACCTGTATTAAAGTTCGAGCGGTTACTAGAGACGTATCTCACAACTGCTCCAAAAGGCTTTACCTCCTATGCTCAGGCGTTACCGCTCTGGTTAAAGCAGAAACTCTGGATTCCAGATACGATAAAAAACGAGCTTGAGTATGAGGGAGAAATTCTTTTTACCGAGCACCATCAGAGTCACGCTGGGAGCGCATTTTATCCGTCTCCTTTTCAAGAGGCAGCTATTCTCACCATTGATGGCGTTGGAGAATGGACGACTAATAGTCTGGGTGTGGGGAAGGGAAACACTTTTCAGATTACCAAAGACATTAAGTTTCCTCATTCCCTTGGTCTCCTCTATTCAGCGTTTACGTATTACACCGGGTTCAAGGTGAATTCAGGTGAATACAAAGTTATGGGACTCGCTCCGTATGGAGAACCGAAGTATGTGCAACAGATTTATGATCACCTGATTGATCTGAAAGAAGATGGCTCCTTCCATCTGAACTTAAAATACTTCAATTATATGTCTGGACTCACGATGACCAATGATGATTTTGGTGAGTTGTTTGGAGGTCCAAGAAGAAAACCAGAAACACCACTTACACAGCGCGAGATGGATTTAGCTCGCTCAATTCAGGACGTAGTAGAAGAGACCATGCTTCGGCAGGCGCGATATCTGCACAAGGAGACAGGGCTTGATAATGCGGTTCTTGCGGGAGGAGTGGCACTGAACTGTGTAGGAAATGGTCGTGTACTGCGTGAGGGTCCGTTTAAGAATATATGGATTCAGCCAGCAGCAGGTGATGCTGGTGGGGCTTTAGGAGCAGCTCTCTGCGTTTGGTATGGGTACCTTGGTAATCCTCGAGTGGCTGATGGAAAGACAGACTTTCAAAAAGGCAGCTACATCGGGCCGTCATTCTCGAATGACGAGATTGAGCAGGAACTGGCAGCGCTAGGAGCGAAGTACGTCAGGCTATCTGAAGATGAGCTCATGGATAAGACCTCAGACCTGTTAGCAAATGAAAAGGTCATCGGTTGGTTTCAGGGACGGATGGAGTTTGGTCCAAGGGCACTCGGAGGGCGGAGTATCATTGGGGATGCTCGTTCTACTGAGATGCAGACCAAGATGAACTTAAAGATTAAGTATCGAGAATCATTCAGACCATTTGCACCAGCAGTACTGAAAGAGGAAGTTGGTAAGTACTTCGAACTGGAGGCCGAGTCGCCTTATATGCTGCTTGTTGCGCCCGTGCGCAAGGAGCGTCGTAAGCAGATGACAGAGGAGCAAGAAAAACTTTTCGGCATACAGAAGCTTAAGGTTCCAAGGTCTGATATACCTGCTGTTACTCATGTTGATTATTCCGCTCGGGTTCAGACTGTGACATCAGAAACGAACCCTCGGTTTCATGCTCTTCTCACGAGTTTTCGGGAGAAGACGGGATGTGGAGTTCTTGTGAATACGAGCTTTAACGTCCGGGGGGAACCAATCGTAGGTACGCCATCGGATGCCTACACCTGTTTCATGAGAACTGAAATGGATTGTCTTGTCGTAGGAGACTATCTGTTATTGAAGGAAGAACAACCGACCTGGACCGAGACGGACAATTGGCGAGACAAATACGAGTTAGACTAGAGGAGATCTGAGTTGCAACAGGTGAAACACTTTTACGAAACAACACAGACGAAAAATGTCCAGCTGCATGTAGTTGCTGGTCATAATAGGGGCGAGTCTCAAAAGGCTTCGCCGTTAGACGTGAAATATTATGGCAAACCAAAGCGTCAACACGTGAAGGAATTTGGATGTCTATTTGGAGCTATTTTTGCTTCGATAGCTGCTTATCAGCTTTCGGTGGAAAGAGTTGAGACTGCTCTCAGCCTCCTCCTTGCGACGATAGTTATTGTGTCTCTTGGTTCATATGCTCCGAAGGTTCTTTATCCTCTATGGTCTGGATGGATGGCATTTGCAAATGCTCTTGGGATGGTTATGTCCCTTCTCTTTGTTGCACTTACGTGGTGTTTGATGGCGGTTCCGTTGGGAATACTCTTACGATTAATCGGGAAGAAAGTAATGGATCTTTCCTTTGATCGCTCAGTCCCTACGTACTGGGAGGTACGAAAGGAATCTTGCCACGATTTCCAGCTTCTAGAACGGCAGTTTTAATCTGCCAATACGGGAAAGGCAAAAGAGCGTGACGGGGATACAAGATGTGCCGTAATCCCCCTGATCGGTGCCATCCGTAGCCCGTCACGATAGGAAGTTGCTATCCTGCTATGCAAGGACGAGTGGCTTCGCTTGAACAGACGGTAAGTCCTACATCTGATGTCGTCCTAAATACACTATGTAACAACGTGACATAGTTATAAAAGGTAAAGTTGTTAAAACCATTACAGAGTGTGTCCTGGGGACTAAATCTTGCAAGGTTCAAGAGAAAGAGAGGGAGTGAGTCGTATTGATGGATTTCGAGTACCTCATCAAACTGTGAGTCCGCTAAGCAAGTTAGAGCGTCATCAACTGGTTTGGTGGATTGGCGATTTTGTGTAATTTCTCTTGTTATCTCGGCATTTGATGGTTGCGGTAGAACAAAAATACAAGCAGCAAGAGCGATGCTAAAAAGAAGACGAATAGATGACATGGTCTTTCCCCCAAAAAAAAGTGTAAAACCTTCGTTTGCCCCAATTCGTAGCTCATTTCCATTATGAACTAAATTTCAGAGTTGTCGCATAAATATCGAGCTTGCCGCCGTATATCCCTTGATTTATGGGATAATTTTTTAGTCATGTTGCTTCTCGGTAACTTTGTTAGAGAATAGAGATAAATTGAGACATTGGAAGATTTTTTTTTCATAACAGCTGTAGTGGGGGCGAAGTCAGCTTGTGTCCATTCATTAAAGAAGTAAAAATCAACGAGATAAAAATTCATTCGACAATGGTGATGTAGATGATTGAAGACAGCAAACAATCCAGAGAGGCTATTGAACAAGAGTTTCGTGGTGGAGGTGGTTCGACACCGATTTTAGCGCGTGGCTATATTCCTTCTGATATGAGTAATGATGCAAGAAGCCGTAAGGGCTCTCGAAGATTGATAGAGCCTGTGGCCATAGGATTGGCTGATTATGTTGTCAATTTGCCAGAATCAGAGAGTATTCTTACTGGTTCGTTCTTAGACGGCTCCACAGATCTGAAACAAGAGCTGCTCGATAGGTTTATGGACTTTTGGCGTCTTCCTGAAGAGCAACATACTGCAGAGACCAGAGAGTTTTTGAACAATTTGCGTGGACAGCCTAGTGAATATGTAGCGAAGTTTACTGGCGAAGTTGAAAAGCAAGCAGAAAGGATACTTGCTATATCGATGAAGACCAGAGAATACGCCTGATTATCTGGAGCCATCCGTTGAGGAAAGTGCCCTCTTCCAGTGAATCATTTTGAGTGCGGCCAGAGCAGCCTCTCTTCCTTTATTTGAGTCGTCATCTGCGCAACGAGCTTTCGCTTGCTCAATCGTCTCAACAGGGAGTACTTCAACAATAATGGGTATATCTTCTTCGAACATAACACGTTCAAAGCCACGACTGATCATGTCCAGGATCATATCAAAATGTTGTGTCTCGCCACGTAAGACTATTCCAAAAACAATGATAGCTTCTAACGTGGGAGTAGAGCGCGAGACATGCCGGGCTGCAAAGGGAAGCTCTAACGCTCCAGGGAGTCTATGGCAATGAGGAGCTGCGGCACCTGCCTGATCGAGAATAGCCCTACAGTGCGCTATGCACACGTCGGTATATTCTGCATACCATTCTGATTGAAGAATAGCTACCTGAGCTCCAGGTACTTGTGTTAGTATCGTCGTGTCGTATGTTGATTTCATAACGTTTTCCCCTTCAACACTATCATTATTGGCGGAGTAGGCGGAAATTGCTAGATCTGTGAGTGAAGAAGCGACTTATTTATCGTTTTGAGGAGTGATTATGTCAGAGCACAATCCTTTTGGAGCTCTTGCTCCCTTGGTAGGTGGAGAGTACGGGGATGTAAATTTTTACCGTCTTCGTGCTTTAGAAGATGCTGGTTTTGGAAGTATGTCGCGACTTCCTTTCAGTATTCGTGTCTTACTCGAGTCTGTATTACGGAATCAGGATGGATTCTCCTTCACCGAGGAGCATCTCAAGGCATTAGCCGGATGGGAGCCGAAGGCGGTGGGACGAGATGAAATCCCGTACAAGCCGGCGCGGGTAGTGCTTCAAGATTTTACAGGAGTCCCAGCAGTTGTTGATCTTGCTGCTATGCGTGATGCGATTAAGAGGCTAGGTGGTGATCCACAAAAGATTAATCCATTAGTTCGTTGTGATCTCGTAATCGATCATAGTGTTCAGGTTGATTACTCTGGAAGTAATGATGCACTGGTGAGGAATGAAGCACTTGAGTTTTCTCGAAACAAAGAGCGATATGAATTTCTGAAGTGGGGGCAAGAAGCTTTCAAGAACTTTCGAGTCGTACCTCCATCAACTGGAATCGTCCATCAGGTGAACCTAGAATATCTTTCTGAGGTTGCGTATTTTAACGAAGATACCCGTGTTGTTTATCCAGATTCGTGTGTTGGAACAGACAGCCATACCCCAATGGTCAATGGTCTTGGAGTAGTCGCATGGGGAGTAGGCGGTATCGAGGCAGAAGCGGTAATGCTCAATCAGCCGATTGTTATGCTTATTCCCGATGTTGTAGGCGTGAAGCTTACGGGTGACCTGCCTGAAGGCATCACGGCTACAGACCTCGTACTTCGAGTTACCGAGATGTGTCGTGAGCTAGGGGTTGTTGGGAAGTTTGTTGAATTCTTTGGACCGAGTTTGTCACATATGACTATTGCCGATCGGGCAACGCTTGGAAATATGGCTCCAGAGCAAGGCTCTACCGTGAGTTTTTCTCCAGTAGATGATGTGACTTTGGATTACATGCGAGCTACTGGTCGTCCTGAAAAGCTTGTTCAGCTGACAGAGCGGTATTATAAGGAGCAGGGTCTCTTTCGAACTGAAGATACCCCCGATCCTGAGTTTACGGAGGTGCTAGAACTTGATCTCTCTACGATAGAACCAGCAGTTGCTGGTCCAAAGCGCCCTCAAGATAGAGTCGCTCTCGCCAGATTAAAAAAATCATACCCAACAATGATTACTAATCCTGTTGGGCCAATGGGTCTTGGTAAAGAGGAAGCCGAGTTTACAAAGTCGATACCGCTGACTCTCGATTCAGAGGAATGCAAGCTTGAAACCGGAGCGGTTGTGATTGCTGCAATTACTTCGTGTACGAATACGAGCAATCCCTCGGTTATGTTGGCTGCTGGACTTGTCGCCAAGAAGGCACTGGAAAAGGGGTTGCGTGTGCCGCCATATGTAAAAACTTCACTCGCTCCCGGCTCTCGAGTGGTAACAGAGTATCTAGAGAAGTCCGGATTAAACACATCATTGGATGCACTAGGCTTTCAGACGGTGGGATATGGTTGCACTACATGTATAGGAAATTCTGGTCCGTTGAAAAGTGAGATTGAGGCTGCTATCAGAGAAAATGATCTTGTAGTGTCGGCGGTGCTCTCTGGGAATAGAAATTTTGAAGGACGAGTACATCCTTTGACTCAGACCAACTTTCTTGCTTCTCCACCCTTAGTAGTTGCATTTGCTCTGGCAGGAAATACGAACCGAGATTTAACAAGTGAGCCGATCGGGACCGATAAGGAGGGGAAAGAAGTTTTCCTAAAAGATATCTGGCCAACAAACCATGAGATCGAGCAGGCCGTGAGATCATTCATTACCGTCGATATGTTTCGAGAGCGTTATGGGGAGGTCTTCAAGGGCTCTGAAGCGTGGCAGTCAATCAAGACGAGTGGTGGTGAACTCTATGAATGGCAAGCAAGCTCGACTTATGTGCAAAGCCCGCCTTTCTTTGATGAAGTGACTCGCGATGTAGGTCATATCCGTCCCGTACAGAAAGCTCGAGTGCTTGGATTATTCGGGGATTCAGTAACTACTGACCATATTTCACCTGCTGGGAATATCGCGAAGGATTCTCCCGCAGCGCAGTACCTGACGGAAGAAGGGGTTCAGCCAGTAGACTTTAATAGTTATGGCTCTCGAAGAGGGAATGATAGGGTAATGGTGCGCGGCACTTTTGCAAATATCCGTATAAAGAATCGACTGGTTCCAGGATCTGAAGGGAACGTTTCAATACATTTCCCTACAAAGACCCAGGCAAGTTTTTTTGAAGTAGCTGAAATGTATCGTAAAGATGGTACGCCACTGATTATTCTTGCGGGTAAAGAGTATGGGTCAGGATCATCTCGTGATTGGGCTGCAAAGGGACCATATCTTCAAGGAGTCAAAGCGGTAATTGCAGAAAGCTATGAGAGAATCCACCGGAGTAACTTAATTGGGATGGGGATTATCCCGCTGCAATTTCTTGATGGTGATAGTGCTGCATCTCTGGGTCTTGATGGAAGTGAGGCTTTTACCATTGAGATATCGGATTCATCAGAGCCTGGAGAGGAGATTTCTGTGCGTGCTACTCGGACTGATGGTAGTGAGCATTCCTTCACGGTAAAGAGTCGGATTGATACCCCCATGGAGGTACAATATGTACGTGATGGGGGGATTCTGTGTACGGTGCTTAAGAATCTTATCGGGTAGCCTTCTGTACAGGGGATGGATTCGGAGGATGAGAGGCTTCTTTGGAGCCGCAATCCTTTGGGATATCTCTGTATAGGGTAAAGAGCCCATATCTAGTGTTTTTTCAATGGGTTATATTCATAGCATGGGTGCTTGCCCCGTATGATCTTTCACCTTGACGAAGCCCTAACAAAATCCTAATAATTCTCATAGTTCTCTAATAACTGAAGGAGGCTTTGTGGCGAATTATATGAGTGAAGGTCAGGTAAATATCAATGAGCAGTGTGATCGAAAAGTTGCTCTTTCCCTAGAGGCAGCTGCTCATGCTGATGTCGCCCTTGAATGGGATGATTCCTTTGCGAGAGATTCACTGCGTAGTGATGAGAATGAAGTGCTGGCCCCTTCAGGATATGATCCTGTGGAAATTGCCATCCAAAATGAAGAGAAGGAGATTGCTCGATCGCTTGAACAGATTCGAGAGAGTCTTAAAAGTGAAGGAGTAATTGAACGATAGGTAGCTGGGCTAGCCATCGAAATTGATCATTCTGAAAATGAGGAGTTGCTAACGATATTTTGCTGAGTTCATCCCCGTGGAAGGACTTGGGAATCTCTCGATCAACCGTTCTTCTTGATCCGGGCTAGGACTTTTTTCGCGCTTTTACTGACAGCATCAGCTCAAATCGAGCAACAATTTCCTTGTTGGGATTGGTTGTGTACGCAAGGATTTCTACTGCTTGCTCCTTTCTTTCGCCACTTGCCACTGCCAACTCAATTAGAGTCCGGGTTTTCTTTCCATCCTCACAGACAAAATGTACGTCAGCCTCTGGACGCTTCAGAAAATCACCTCGTATTGATTTAAAGACAATGCTGACCGGTATTTCGCTTCGCGCAGCCTCTTCAAAGGCGATAAGACCCCCGGCACAATCAGCCCCTACGCAGAGCGCTCCAAAGTACATACTGGACAAATGGTTCCGAGAGCGACGACGAAGAGGAATGAGAATTTCACATCGATGTTCATTGAGTTCGATGACTTTTGGAGCCAGGTATCCAATCATTGGAACCTGTACCATACCAAATATACGCAAGAGCAGCGTATTTTTCAGTCGTTTTGGAAGACGGTTCAATGGAAAGCGATTCAGCAGTCGGCTCATTACAAGAGAATATCAGTAAATCAGTCATCACCAACAGGATCAAATTAGTAGAAAGAGAGTAAAAAGCCTGTTGGAGCTAAGAATACCTTGAGCCATTCATGTTGCCGTGAGGATGGGGACGGCTAAGAGCTGATCAATCTTGCTGATAATTGTCTCTATACGATTTCTGGCCAAGAGATGAGCCTTGTATTCTTGACTCTCAAGCCCTTTTCTTTGACCTATCTCGTTAAGACGCTCCATATAACTCACTGGGATTCCATTTGGATCCGTCTGTACATCACAGTAGGTAATAATCATTGCTACAATATCATTGGAGACTGTAATAGGAGCAAGTCCTCTGAGTTTAGAGACTTCAGGTGAATGCCCATGTCCTTCAATCAAGGTGGCGAGTCGATGTTCTCCCCGGTATCTTAAAAAATTCGCTCCATCGACTGGATGCCAACCTGTGGGATGATACTCAGTGGCTTGCTCTAAAAGGGTGCTTATCTCAGGTAAATATCCAATATCATGTAACAGAGCCGCACATTCAGTCTCTTTTAGACAGCAGTTTACATGTCTATGGTTTAATAACGTATCGCATACCTGAACCGCTCTATCTGCTACTGCTAAGATGTGCTCACATCGTAAGGGTTCATGCTGAAAAGCAGAGCGTATGAATTCTCGAAGCACAACGGGCTCTTTCAATCTAAGCTGCATGAGAATATTGGCTCTATTCATCGGTAAAGCATGCTTCTTTGCTGATTTGTTAGGTAAGCCCCGCCCCAGAGCGTATTTAACTCGAGTACTTTACAGAACAGCCATAGGCTTTAGTCGATGCTGTTTGAACAGGCTGATCTGCAAGCAAAGCATCAAGAGCTTCGGCAACGAAATTTCTTGCATTCTCAACAGAGGAGTGCCGACTAGAACTGTTATCATCAATCGCACCCGCGTATGCAACGGTTCCAGCTGAGTTAATAATAAACATGTGAGGGGTGGTCTTTGCCCCATATGATTTCCCGATGGTACCCGATGGATCGAAGAGGTATGCGGTAGGCACGGCAGCCTTTTCTGAAAGATAGTTTTTTGCTTCTTCAGTACTGAGATTTCCTTGTTTGTTTTCACCAGATGAGTTGATGGTCAGCCATACGACTCCAAGACCGACATATTTTTTTTGAAGTTGTTGCATATTTCCTGTTTGATAATGCTTGACTACATAGGGGCATTCAGGATTGGTCCACTCGAGAACTATGATTTTCCCTTTATACTGATCGAGACTCTGATTTACGCCATGCACATCAGAGGCTGTGAATTGGGGGGCAGAAGCTCCGATCTGAACCTCAGCTTGTGTAGCAGAAGCGAAAGAGAGTATTGAAGAGAGAAAGAATACGGTAAGAAAGAACACGGTAAGTACGAATCTACGCATAGGTAACATCCTAACGAAACAAAGATCTATTTACTTATAGACTAGCGAGTATACCGACTTTCTACCAGTCCAGGTATTAACGGAATCATGAATTTATCTGGTTTTGATCAGGAATCCTTGTCTGGCAGCTTATTGAGCTGTTCGATGACTACGCCCCGTGTTAGGACAACTGGCAATACAACAGGATTATCCCAGTCACCTGGAAGATACAGAACATTGAGTGGGACTCCTAATCTGTCAAACATCTCCAGAGCTCTCGTTATGACAGGATCTTCTGTCGTCCAATCTGCTTTTACGAGTATCACCCCCTTTTTTTGGAAAAGGTCTCGTATTGGCTTTGAGCCAAAAATGAGCCGCTTGTTTACCTGACACGTAACACACCAAGCAGCAGTAAAATCAACATAAACAGGTGTCTCAGCATAGCGAAGACTCGCCATAAGCTCTTCCGTATATGTTATCCACCGTAAGCCATATGAATCTCTAGTCGCTTCATACTGACTGAAGAGCGAAGAAGAGGTCTCGTTTTCTCTGATCTCGCTCTGTGGCAAGCCAATAAATCCACTGATACTTATGAGAATGACCAGCAGGAGGATACCAACTCGCTGTTTATGTCTGGATGCAGTTACTGGAAAGAATCTTCCATACATCCACAGTGAAAATGCCAGTAGAATACTGGCCAAGAGTAGCCATAGAAGAGCTTCTGGTGAGCTCTGCTGCTCAAAAACCCAGAGCAGCCATAGGGCAGTGAGAAGAATGGGAAAAGCCATTAACTGTTTAAAGGTAATCATCCATTCTCCAGGCTTTGGTAGAACGGCAAGCAGATTGGGTCGAAGAGAAAGCAAAACGTATGGCGTGGCCAAACCAAGTCCTAAGCATGAGAAGACGAGGAGTGATCGGATGAGATCAACTTGAATACCATATGCGATCGCGCTGCCCATAAAAGGCGCAGTACAGGGGGTAGCTAGCAGTGTTGCGAGAATCCCACTAAGAAAGGAAGAGAGATATCGTTCATCATCTGCGCTATCAACTTGACTCGAGATTCGTTGTAACGAAGCTCCAAACTCAAAAACTCCAAATAGGTTAAGGGCTACTGCAACCATGAGTAAGACAAGAAGAGCCACAAATGAGGGGTTTTGTAGTTGAAAGCCCCATCCAAGAGCTTCACCTGCATGTCGAATTCCTCGAATAAGCACTGCTAAGACCCAAAATGATATGAGCACTCCTAGTCCAAATGCTAAGCCATGTGCTCTGATACTGCTGTGCTTTTTGCCAGCTTTATTCACAAAACCTAAAATTTTGATTGCTAGCACAGGGAAGACGCACGGCATAAGGTTTAGGATGAGTCCACCAATAAATGCGCTCATGAGAATAAGAACGAAATATTGTGTATCTTTTTGAGTTGAATTGGTGTCACCGAGCGCCGACCCTGCGTCAGCTATCGGATATTGAAGAGAAATACTCTTGCCCATCGAACCATCCTGAAAAGGTGGTGTCTTGAGGATAATTCCATGAAATACGGAAGAGAAGGGCTCAACCTTTGGTCGCTGAAGAATGAGTTCGGCTGTTGAATCAGTTCTCGTCAATAGCTGAGGAGCGTTGTTCTGAATGACACCTTCTCCACCTGGGATAAATATGAGAGATTCAGTCAATTCAGATGGTTCAGAGAGAGTAAGCCTTAAAGAAGAGGTGTTCACCGGTGAGAGATGAAGAGACAGATCAGAACCGTCAGTAGGAACTCGTCTTAGAAATTTCTCAAATAGTGGAGCATCCTTTGATGGGATAATCTGTTTATCAGTTGAGACGGGCAGAGATAGAGAAAATATCCCATTTCCGGGAATACATTCTTCTTGACAGACGAGCCATTCAGCATCGAGACCAATAGTCACCTCACCGCGAGCATCTTGAGGAATGGGAAGTTCTACCAGCAAAAGCACTTCATCTCGATATCCATAATTAACGAAGCTGCCTACCTGAATGCGTTCAGGAAGGGGCCAAGTTACATCCTTATCGACGGATTGCCCATTAATGAGCCAAGTAAGGAGGGGAGACGCACCAGAGTCTCCAGAATACTTCCAATAGAGATGCCAAGAAGGCTCGGGTATGAGCCGAAGAGCAAACATCTCTGATACGCCTGGGGATAGTGTCTCATGTTCTGATAAAAGCTGTGCTCGGACATGAGGTTGTTGAATCTCAGTTGATGGTAATGCATGTGTCTCCTTGGCCAGTCCCATCACAAAGGAGAACAGCAGGATAGCCGTTAGCAAGAAGCAGTGAGTGTTCTTCTGTTCCTGCTTCATGACCCTATACCTTTCAGGAATGCATCTGTTGAAAAATGTTGCTGACATAAGGCAAGTTGTTCAGGAGTGCCAATATCGAACCAGAGTTCTTCATCAGCTTCATATTCTAGGACTTTTTGACCATTTGTTGAAGCTCTCAGATATCCTGTTATAGAGGATTCTTTTTCTTCAGCCGACGCAAAAAACCTGAGAATACTTCGAGAAATGATTTGGATCCCACAAAATCCTCTCGCTATCAGCTTGTCTTGATCTACCGCAGCAACAGGATCTATCAATGTCTGAGAATCTGAGTTTTTCCAGCCATAGAGTTGAGCACTATCAATGTGAAATAAAAGCACTCTCTCATCTTCTGGTTTTCTGGTTACCAATATTCCTGCGGCATTTTGAGTGTCATAAAACTCTCGTGCAGCAAGAATATCTACCGACGAGAGAATATCTGCATTGACGATTACAATTGGTTCAGTCTCGATAAAGTATGACTCTGCATGTTTGATTCCCCCGCCCGTATTGAGCAGATCAGTTTCATATGAAAGAAAGATGTTTGAACCAAAATCCCCATGTTCTTTCAGGTAATCCTCTACCAGTTGGCCATGATGATGGAGGTTGATGACAATTCGAGAAATCCCTGCTTTTTTGAGCTTCAGGATGTTCCATTCAAGGACACTTTTCCCAGAGATTTCAATCAGGCACTTCGGTCGGTCGTGGGTTAGGTGTCCCAGTCGTGACCCAATCCCTGCAGCAAGAATCATTGCCTGCATAAAAAGCCCTGTTTTCAATAGGTTGTCGTGACAGCAATAAAAAATAGTAGTTTTGCGGAAATCCCGCGACCATCACCCTTTAAATAATCATCTAAAGTGACGATAGCTACAAGAGAAGACTACAAATGGCAACAGCAATGAATACCTCAAGACGTTACAGCGCAACGGAGAAGGCGGCACTTACCCTCCTCACTCTTGGGCGTGATATTGCTTCTGACGTATTGAAGAACCTCACCGAAGCAGAGGTAAAGCGCATTAGTCGCGCATTTATGTTGGTGAATGAGGTTCCTCGTGAAGACCAGTTCTCGATAGGCAAGGAATTCCATACGATGATGAAAGCAGGGGAAACCATGCTTGTCGATGGAAGGGAGTTTGCGCGAGATGTTATCGCTTCAGCTTTTGGAGATACTGCTGGAGAAAACTTGCTCGAATATATCTCGGGAGCAAGAAAAGATTCTATAAGTAGTATCATTCGTGATGTC
>RFPC01000034.1 GCA_009926305.1 bacterium | reverse complement strand
TTGCAGAAGAGAGGATTGCTACCGTTTGAATCTTCTGGGCAGACTCAAGGCAAGATCTCAACTCAGTAATGGATTCCAGTCCATCACGCAGCGCTCCAAGTTCTCGAGGAGAGACAACACCTAAATTTATCCGCGCACAGATCCGTTCAAAATCAGGTATTCGACTGAGAAGCTCAGCACATCGAGCCCTGATCTCAAAATTTTCTTTTAAAAAACCGACCGCCTCTAGACGCCCTTGTATCGATTGAGAATCGATAAGGGGCTGATTCAGCCACTTGCGAAGCAACCGCTTTCCTCCTTGCGACTTTGTTACATCAAGATAATGCAACAGAGAACCTTCATATGCTCCATCTCTTGACGTTTGAACCAGCTCAAGATTACGACGAGTCATCGTATCAAGAGTCATACTCTGAGCTTGATCTTCCAGTGCTATTGAAAGAAATGGGAGCTCAGAGGATACCGTCATCTCATCAATATATCGAACAAATGTTCTCACTGCTCGCTTAGCGCTTAAACTCAGCAACGTAAAATCAGAGACCCGCCCCAGCCGTTCAGTTTCCTGAGAGAGACGCTGATCAGATACTCCTCGAAATCGGACCGAATGAGGGGGAAGCAGTCGTTCCAGCTCTCTGATCCATGAAGTTCGGCGGTCTAAACGGCGCCCATTGACTTCAGCGGGGAGCACGACTTCTGCCACTTCAAGGCGAAGCGCAAGTTCTACGAGCTCCTCTAAAGAGACCTTCTCTCGGACTGACACCTCGGACTCAAGAGCGCTTCCCCATGCAAAACTCACCTCACTGGAATTACCAAAACCTATTGCGAGGACTCCTTCTCGAACCCCAGGGGTTGGATTTGTTACTCCCATTATCCGAACTCCAGGAGTTACAACTCTTTCAAGATAACGCTCAATCCGGACCTTGTTCACTCCCTTGTCTTGCTCTTTCTTAACAACTTGATCACTCGCTGCTTGAGAAATCACAGCTGCCGAGAACCCCGCATCTACCAACCGCTCTAAATAGCTATCAATGACCGCTATGGGTACACCGCACATTGGAATCGGATTCGGATCCTTCTTATCCCGACTCGTTAGCGTAATATTGAGCTCTGCTGCAACTCGGACCGCATCTTCAAAAAAGAGCTCATAAAAGTCGCCCACTTGAAAAAAGATAAAATGATCTGGATAACGGTGTTTATAACTTACATATTCCTGCAACATAGGCGGAAGCACTCTCCCCTCCGCTCCGAAGGCAGCTCCTTGCTGACCTGACGATGCGTTATCAGAGCCTCGAGAGTTGTTGTGTGCATCAGAGTTCAAAATCTCTGGAAAGATTGCTGCTGTCATTATGAGAAAAACTCTTTCATCAACAAAAAGAACGCCGCAGTTATTTCACTCGTCCTTTTTTCATGTTATTCAGACCGAATCGTAACATTTTTGCACCATAATTCTTAACATGATTTAGGAGATGCAGTCATTCTCAGCGGTTATTTCTTAGGAGAACATGGAAAATCTCGACCAACAGAAGAAAAAGCTCCTTCTCATCGACGATGAAGAGGGTGTTCTTCAAGCCCTCTCATTATTACTCGGGGCGCTAGGACATCAAGTCTTCCCCTTCTCCGATCCCGTGAAAGCCTTGCAAGAGGTAACAGCTATTTCACCAGATTGGATTATCACTGACTTACGAATGCCGGAGATAGATGGATTCGGCGTCATAGAGAAACGAAACACAGAGTATCCTCACATCCCAGTCATATTGATTTCTGGCCATGCTCAAGAGGACGAAATTGAGAAAGCGAAGTCTCTTGGCGTAAAGGCGGTACTTCAAAAACCGTTCGATCCCAGTGCATTAACAAGCCTGATCAATCAAGATTAAAAATCCCCAGATTAAACAACTACTTCTGATGCAACTCTTTCTGCTTCGTGCAGAAACGGCTCCGAGAATCTCCAGCGTATCGATACGCTTCAAAAAAAGAACTGCAAAGGGGGCTGCATCGACTTCCAAGTGATACAGCCCCCTCTCTCTGGCATACAGATTACTGAAGAATACTACTCGTCTGAGCCCATCTTCTCTCGAAGGAGATCCCCGATAGTAATAGCACCACCGCTGTCTCCAGAGAATTGGTCAAGACTTGCCCTCTCTTCACGCTGCTGAATGGAGCGAATACTGAGGCTGATCCTCCGTTCAGCACGGTCTACGCTTGTTACCTCAGCTTCTATCTCACTCCCAACGGCGAAGTGATCCTTTGCTTCCTCCTCACGCTTCAGACCAAGTTGAGAATTATGGATAAGACCCTCAATGCCATTCTCTATTTCAACGAATACACCGAAGTCCGTCAATGAACTCACATTACCTTTGATCTTAACCCCAACTGGATAGCGCTGAGCGATCGTATCCCAAGGATCTTCCTCCAGCTGCTTAATGCCGAGGCTGATCCGCTCATTTTCGATATCAACCTCAAGCACTACCGCTTCAACTTCATCGCCTTTGGAGTACATTCGAGCAACTTCTTCTGGATCTTTGATACGCTTGGTCCATGAGAAGTCGGAAACGTGTACCAGCCCATCAATTCCCTCCTCGATACCAACAAAGATACCAAACTCAGTAACTGAACGAACTTGTCCCTTCACACGTGTCCCTGGAGCAAGTCTATCTGCAAGCTCTCTCCACGGATTCGGCATCAGCTGCTTCATACCGAGGCTAACCCGACGCTGCTCTTGGTCAATTCCTAAAACAACCGCCTCGATGTAATCACCGACATTCATAATGCTACCAGGGCTTCGAACCTTTTTGGTCCAGCTCATCTCTGAAACATGCACGAGACCCTCAACTCCTTCCTCGAGCTCAACAAAGGCTCCGTAATCAGCAAGACTGACCACTCGACCTTTCACTGTTGAGTTCAACGCACATCGCTCTTCGATGGTAGTCCAAGGGTCCTCTTTCAACTGCTTCATACCAAGGCTGACCCGTTCCTTATCCTTATCATACTTAAGGACAACAACCGGTACCTTCTCTCCAACTGAGAGCTTGTCTGACGGATGGTTCACACGACCCCACGAGATGTCCGTAATATGGAGAAGTCCGTCGATTCCTCCAAGATCAATAAACACACCATAATCGGTGATATTTTTGACCACACCTTCCATAACAACCCCCTCACTGAGCACCTGAAGCGTCTCAGTTCGAAGCTCATCACGCTCATGCATAAGAACTGCTCGGCGAGAAAGAACGATATTCCCCTTATCTCTTGTGACCTTCAAAATCTTAAATTCGTGCTCCTCTCCGAGAAAACGGTCGAGATTCCTATGTGGTCGAATATCAACTTGCGATCCCGGCAAAAAGGCAGGCAAACCAATGTCCACCTGCAATCCACCTTTCACTTTTTGAACGATAGTTCCTTTTATAAGACCATCTTTTTCAAAGAGCTTTTCCACCTCCGCCCATACTCGCTTCTGAACCGCCTTCTCGTAAGAGAGTATGAGCTGCCCATAATCATTCTCTAGATGAACAATATATACTTCGATCTCATCTCCAACAGCGTGAGTCTTTTCACCCTTCGAATTCTTAAACTGTTCAACAGGGATGATTCCTTCTAGCTTAAATCCAATATCAACTCGGGCGTAATCTTTTCCAAGCTCAACGAGGGTGCCTTGAACAACACTCCCTGCATGCAATCCTGTGAGCTGATCATCCATTGCCTCGAAGGCAGATGCGAAAGACGAAAACTCTTGAGTACCTGTATTCATTATTTTTCCTAATTATATAAAGAGAGACGAAATCATATGGGAGAGCAGGTGATAACGTTATCAGGTGATGAAATTATTCAGTGTTCATCGAAAGAGCATAGGCCTATGCTTCTCTCCATCACTCCCCAACTACCGCCTCGCGTGCCATGTTAATACAAAAAACTGATATGGCAGCAGCATTTCGGCACGATAGAAAAGCTCCCAACTCCCATGACAGTCGCAAATAGTACGACCGGAGTATGCCTAAAAGCTCAAAAAGACTCAAATTTTGATGAAGAATTTTCAAGAATCTCAAGAAATTTGAGGTCTATCGGCGCTGTAATCTTCAGATTGCACTCATCTCCCTTCACAACCACTACCGGGCAAAAAGAAGAAACCAGTGTCGAATCATCCGTCGCCGCTTCAAAGCCATCATCATGAGCTCTCATAATATGCCTGTATTCAAACGCTTGCGGCGTTTGCATTCGCCATAGGCCTTCTCTTGAGATCGAGCCCTCAATGCGCTGGCTATCTTGATCCACCCGCTGGAGGGTATCAGTTAAGGGAATTCCAAGGGTGGCTGCTCCGGTTTCACATACGGCTTCGACAACTGAATCAACAAGGTCAGGCGAAATATTACACCGGGCGGCATCGTGTATCACGATGCGGTCAGTGGGGTTCGGATGAAACATTTCTGTCAGGGCAAGCAGGGCTCTTCGGACCGAGGCCTGCCGCGTTTCACCGCCTTCAATCAACTGACATTCCCATTCTTGAGCTTGAAGAAGATGCTCAAACTGAGACCGATATCCCTCTGGATAGGTTATCAAGAGTGCCTCGAATGGCGTCTTCGCTCTTTTGAGTTTTTCTATCGTCCGTTCGAGTATCGTCTTCCCTGCCACCTCCACCAAAGCCTTCGGAAGGGCAGCACCCAATCGCTCACCTGAACCAGCAGCAACGATAATCCCAAGAACACGCTTCTTGTCATCTGTCATTCAAGCGCCCTTTTTCTTACGCTGATATCTTCAACGCTGAAGT
This sequence comes from bacterium, assembly GCA_009926305.1. NCBI lineage: Bacteria > bacterium. The sequence goes on along the minus strand of RFPC01000034.1, from coordinate 23,805 downwards.
AACATGAGCAATCATCTCTTGAAGAACCTCTTCTATTGTACTGCCAGAGTTGGCTATACGAACCATATCTGCTCCTTGAATCGATGGCGCTAACCCCCGTTCTTGATCTCGCTTATCCCGCTCATGAATCTCAATTCGCATCTCATGCGCTAATTGAACTTTTCTCTCTTCGGAGATCAATTGCTCTTTCTCTAAGATTTGTTGAAGACGGCGTGCCACTTTGATCTTCTCTTCCGTTTCAATCCAAAACTTCACATCAGCCTCTGGGAAGATGACTGTTCCCATATCTCGACCCTCAGCAACGAGATCTTCCCCCGGAAACGCTTCTCTTTGTGCCGCAACCAGTGCATCACGGACCGCGGGATGCACTGCCACCTCAGACGTAGCCTCACTCACCTGCGGAGAATAGAGCGAGTCAAAAACATCATCTCCATCTATAACAATTCGTGCGCTTCGGTCATCACCAGAAGACTTCCTGCCGAGCACTAATTTAATATCATGAGTTCTAATAAGCTCAGCAAGTTTTGACTGATCATCACGCGATACGTTAGCGCGAAGTGCGAGATAACCGACGGCTCTGTACAAAAGCCCTGTACTCATGTGCACAAAGCCAAGTCGCTCTGCCAATAATTTCGATAGAGTCGTCTTTCCAGTTCCGGCAAGACCATCGACAGTAATCACTCTTCTTGGACGCATCATACGAAGCTTCTCTCCCCCCTGCCTCAAGCCAATACTATGACAGGATTAGCCATAGATTCCCACCTATCAGATGAGGATTTCTCAACAGAACACACCTCCCAGACCGCGAGAATAGACTGGTAAAAGACGGGCTAAAAAATTGCAAGAAGCCCTTTCTGTCGTATCTCAGCTCTGGGGCCGCGTGCCCGACTGGGCACTATCAAAGTATGCAATCTGTTGCGACTGAATGGCAAATGATGTCCATTCAGATACACCGCTATAAGAATAGCTCTTATAACTCTGCGAAAAGTACGCATACGCCTCTCAATTAATTTATGAAAAATTGAGTCAATTCATTAAGAATTATCTCAAATATATCGAACTTTAATCTCAACCCTGCAATGAGGTATCTGAGATGTGGTCCTGTTTCACTTGCAAATCTCTACGCCTAAAAAAAGCCTCTGGCTTTTCACTCCTTGATCTCCTGGTCGCTATATCAATCATTGGGATTGTCGGATTTCTTGGCATTCCTCAAATCCAAAATATTTCAGCCTCATTCAACCGTTTGAATACACGAACGGTCTTCATCCAAGATCTGAAACAAGCCCAGGCAAAGGCCCTTACTGAAGGGTGTCGGGGTATTTTTACATTCTTAGAAGATAATTCAGGATACTCATTCGGCTGCGACTACCTTGCCTATGATTCAAGCTATCCTCCACAAGCGGATATCATTTCATTCTCACGCTCTTTTCCTTCAGGCATTAGTGTCAATCCCTCTCAGCAGATTATCTTTAACTCGCGAGGACTCCCCGTAGACGCAAACGATATTATCAATTCTGTTTCAGTTAATTTCGTAGATTCATCGGGAGGATCGGTCTATGCATTCGCTTCAGGCACGCTCTTTGCAACCGGATTATTCTCCTTCGACTAAGGATTACCATGAGTATAAGACTCTTTCGTAGACATCCTGAAAAAAAGCGAACAGCTTCCCAGGCCGAGTCTGGTCTTTCGTTGATGGAGATTCTTGTTGCTATCGTTCTCTTGGGGATTATGGCTTCTGCTGGTATCAGCAATCTTATAGTGGCCCTCAGAACCGCAAAGTATACAGAAGTCAATTTTGCAGCGAACAGCCTTGCAATTAGTAAAGTTGAAGAGATATCTGCAATCGATGTGGGTGCTCTTAATGCCAGCTATAATGAAACTGAGCCCGATGTGCCGTGGAGCGATCTGAATCTCACTTTTACGCGAACAACAACGATTAGCGTTAATGATGATGATTCAAGAACTATTGATGTATCGGTAGTGAGCAATTCTCCTGATGTAACAACTGATGTTTCTTTCTCAACTACTCTGGCTTTGTGGGAATAGTACATTTATGAAGAACACGCTTCTAACACTGAGCAAAGATCAGTCGGGATTCACCCTCTTTGAACTTTTGGTGACACTGGTCTTATCCGCAATCGTATTTGTCGGTGCTATGCAAGCATACAGTTCGATGACGGCCGCGTCCTATGACCTCCATATCCGCATTGCAACCAACGTTCAGGCGCAAGCAATTATTCAAACTATTGGGAATGAGCTGCGGGTGCTCGGAAACGGAGTGCCATTCGAACAACCGAACTTTCAAATTGGTGAAACTACACTCTCCGATCCACTGGTAACGGAGCCACTTCTTGTCAATCAAGCAACGAGCTCCTCGATTCAATTTCGTCTCAATGAAACAGGAGAAGTTGCCCTCTTGATGGCAGACTTCGATCCAGCACTTGGACTTGATATACAACTCACAGACGTCTCTGGATTAGATGTAAACGACCCGATATATATCAACAACAGCGTCATGTCTGGTGATGATGGGCTTTTTGCGACCATTACTCGTGTCGATTCGCTTGGTAAGGTGATAACCATCTCTCCCACCTATGTTGCGTCTCCTGGCGCAGTCTTCCCGATGGGAAGTATTCTCGAAGAGGTTCCGATTGTTACGTATTCGTACACTCCCGACGTAGGAATAAGTCGCGATTCTGGTTATGGCGCTGTTCTTTTGGGAAATAATGCAACTCTGGAACTCGACTATCTCGATCACAATGGGAATTCAATTCCACTGCCACTGACCAACGATCTCGTAGTGAACTCTCTTCGCTCAATCCGCGTTACTGTTGAAATGACGAGCGATTCTCTCCTGAAAAGTGGAGAGCGATATATGGCTACAGTCTCTCAAATATTTGGATTACGAAATTTAAATTATCTGTATTAGGTGGGGTAAAAAATGAATAGGTATAAAAAAAGAAGTACTCAAGAACAGGATCATGGATATGCTCTCATATCTATTCTTCTGCTTATGAGCCTAGGTCTCCTTATTGGAGCGGGGATGATTGACTCGGCGAGCTCTAATACACGGACTCGTGCGCTCGTTAAAACACGCTCTGAGTACTACTATGAGGTAGAAGAAACTCTCAATCGGACAGTAAGCTGGTTACAGGATAATTCGAAGTATATCGTTGATGCTTTCTCAGCGGAAAACTTCTCCGATAACTTCGATCTTGGCTCTCCTGCTTTGGGAGACAATGAAGGCGAATTCTTTGGCGTTTACAGCATGGTAAAAATGAAGGGAACAAACAACTCCGTCATGCTGACCAATAATACATTCTTCGGCACTCCAACCTTTCCCGAGCTCGAACATATTGATACGTCTGAAGAGTTAAATGCCATCCAGAGCTTTCAGGATACAGATCTTGGTAGTGCCAACGCTCGAGTTATCCTTATTTGGGCACGGGAGACCAATGAAAATTATGAGCCTATTTTTCGAATAGATGTCGTAACGGGGAATAACCCTGATCGAGGCGTTCATAGCTTCTCATACGTATACTCCACTCTGGTTGCAGATAGCTCTGACATGGGATTCTATGGCCAAAATCATATGACCAATGGCACAAAGAATGAGTGCTATTCCTTCGAATATACGCATAATGGTGCCACTTGGGATCGAGGAGCACAAAAAGCAAATTGTCCGGTGGGCTCAAACAATACCATTAGTCTCCAGGGAAAGATTAATGGAAATGCGCGCTCACTCAGCGATCCGGGAGTAACGCTTCTTTCTCCAGGAGGAGATGTATCAGGAACAGTTTGCGAAGGAGCAGGGTGTCATACGTATTCACTCCCCGTTCTTTCAAGCTGGTCAAGCTACTGTTCATCCGATAACGGAGACCTTGCAGTCAATACAGATACTACTCTTGCTAGCGGTGGATGTTGGAGAGATATTAGTATTAGTAATAATAATACTCTTTACCTGACTGATACCTCAGCACCATATTATTTTCGAACACTTGATTTTGGACCAAATAAGGCCAAGTTCGATATCGGAACTGTTCCTGTCGGACAAAAGGTCCGAGTCTATGTTGAAACTCTCTCAAATGGACATATTAATGGAAATGAGTTCTATAACTCGAACAATGCACCTCATCAACTCGAAATATACTATCTTGGCTCTGATACGATAAGGCTAAACGGCACGGCGGATATTAACTCGGTACTGTATGCTTCAAATGCTGATATCGATGTTCTTGGAAACTTCAACTATTACGGAGGTATTTTTGCGAAGTCCCTAGACGTATCGGGAAGTGCTCTATTTTTCTATGATGAGGCACTGGGAGCCTTGCCTGCGCTGAGCGACATGAACTTCTCAGTCCGTAAGGCAAGTACAAGATATCGCTAGAGGCGATACCCTTTGAAATTCAGCAAGGGGAATCGAAGAAGGGAAAGGAGTTCGCTCACTTTCCCTGTTTCCCCACTGCAGAAAGTTTCAGACTTTCCCTGAACTCGTCTCTCTCGCCAATACCGAACCCGGTGAATAACCGTTCGTTCTATAGTTGTTTCAATCCGTTAACAAAATATTCAATTTTGTACTTGTGCAATGCGCTGGAATATTAAGTTATAGAGATAACTATCCGAAACTTTTATTAATTTGAATTCGTCTATGAGGCCACGCCCAAAATCCACCGACTCTAAGGCACTGAATATACCAGTAAAAAGGTCGATCACGCCGCTCAAGCTTGGACTCGTGTTGTCAGGTGGAGGCTCTCGGGCTGCTTACCAAGCTGGTGCTCTCAAGGCGTTAATCCCCTATCTGGAAAAACATCCAGACAAGATCTCAATTATTATTGGAAGTAGCATTGGATCCGTGAATGGCCTCGTATTAGCGGCGTGCATGGGAGAGGGGCTTGAACATTCTGTTGCTCAACTTCAAGCGCTCTGGAGAAAAAGAAACTTTAGAAACACCTTTGCAGGCTCTCCTCGTGCAGCGTTCTTCCGGGCAATTCGAATGGCATTTGTCCAGTGGATGGCCCCGGGCCCTTCTCCAACAAAAGACGCCATCTTTGATCCGACCCCCCTGATGCGTGAAGTCGATGACGTAATACTAAAACACGGAGGGCTGAGTCCAACAAAACGAGCATCAACAATCGAAGCCGTAGGAGTAATGACTACCGTGGAAGCTATGGAGCGAAAGCCTCTTCTCTTTCTCAGCTCTCATAAAGAAATTCCCAAAGAGTATATGACAGGAGCTACATTTGATGTCTACCAAGTGGAAGACCTGACTGCCCGACATGGATTTGCCTCAGCTGCTTTGCCCAGTGTCCTCCCACCGGTTGAAATAAATACAGGCTCCAAGAAGTTTCAACTTGTAGACGGAGGCATTTCACAAAATGTTCCCGTCGATCCTGCGGTTCGCCTTGGTGCTGAAAGAGTTATAATTTTAGATATTTCAGGGCGTGCCTTCTGGCTTGACCAATACAATGAGGCTCACGATTCACGGCCATCATGGGAAGTCCCTGCTGGAATAGAGACCTTCTGCATGCGCCCACCTGAAACGCTCGTTATTCGAAACCGGGAGCCATTTGGACCGATTCTGAAACATGCGGTATCAAGTTCATCCAGAAAATTCGCTGAAGCTCTTGGGGCAACATGGCCCGTATTTCGACTCCTAAAAAATAAATTAGGAGAGGAGCTTGCCTACGAAGTAATGACCTACGTTGCACTGGATTCTGACTATATTCACGGCTTGATTGAAAGAGGGTACCAGGAAGCAAAGGCCATCTTAGCGCAACATAAATCTCTTCATTTTGAGCAACATGCCACCTTCGAAGAATTAGTTGCTGCAAGTGGTGAGTGACCGTATCAGACGGCCGACCTATATCGAATTTCTTCTTCTCGCGAAATCAGAACCAAACAAGAGCTATACCTGCTGATAAGACTGTGTCTGTCGAAGTCTATTTTTCTGTGGGCATTTCGTTGGAACGACCTGAAATGCCCTAACACACTCAAGAAGTTTTTCAGGCAAATCAGGGGAATCTTCTAGTGTTGCACTCCATGCTATCGGCAGCTCCTGTTTTAAGATCGCTGCCTCGTTCTTCAATCGTTGAGCAGTCAGATCGACCGATAAAATAAACACCGGGAACCGAAGCCGCTGAAGGAATGGTAATGCATTGAACTGACCGTTATAACCACGAAAAGGCAGTCCTAATGGCAACTTATGTTCAAGCCAGTCAATAAATCGCTCTCTTCGAGAGATTGGAGGGCGAGACTCTCCATTCACTACAATCGCATTTCTGATCAGCTTTTGCTGAAGAAGCGCAATCTTCCATAGTATCAAGGAGGCAGTACCGAAGGTCACGAATGCTGCTTGTCTCACACGACGCTCCGCGAGAGCTTCGATAGTGTCTCGGGCCAAAACTTCTAGATTCTGGTAGTCAAGAGCACCATAGGAGATTTTCAAAACTCTCATCTCGGATTTTTGGTGATCAGCAAAAGCACTTACCCACGGCGGAACACCATGGTCTGATGGCGTATCTATCAGAAAACACAATGCTCTTCCACTTTCAGACAGCTCTTCTATGATCATTACGGTTTAAACCTAAAATATTGTTCCGACCGATTTGCTCAGCAAATGCCACTATGTAAACATTACTCTACACTGGGGAGAAAAGCGAATGGTACAAATATGAGACGAACTGCAAACAGTAGCTCCTCCTCCAGCTCTCCCCCTGAGCAAGAACTTCTCCGTAAAGAAGTCGATACGGGGAAGGCGGGGCTTGAAGTAGATACTCCAGTTACATGCCAACGCTCTCTCGTGGCCCCCTCTCACCTTCCTCCACAACAATCAAACGTCATCCACATTCCTCGTAAAACCCAGCAGAGAGCACAACACGAAACCTTGCGGGAAAGCTCTTCTGTTCATACGCCTGAGTGGACTTCCCATTCAAACCAAGAACGAAAATCATATGGTCCGTTTGAAGTCAGGGAAGAAACAGAGGACTGCCCAGAAGGAAATACGGCTCTCAATACAGGAACTCCTCGTACGATACTTCCATTCTTCCGTTCTTATGATTGCAAGCGTTATGAATCCTGCCTAGAACTTGCCGCGGCGCTCAATTGGGAAAGCTTCACATGCTCAGGATGTATTGGAGAGACAAACCAACACCTCGTTTGGAAAGCGAACCTTGCAAAACGCCAAGACCGAATAGCCGCGTGCCTCTGCAAGAAAAACAAGATTAGCCTCGTCTAACGAGATTTTCTACCCTGCTACCAAGGGCATTCTCTCGTCTTACACACCGATAAACCAAAGAACGAAACGACAAAAAGTATCAAACGCTCTCATGCAACTTGCTTATGAATCTGCCGAGCGCTCAGTAAAAGGTAGAGCCCTCCTAATATTCCTAGCAGGTAGGCTTTTGCCCGAATGATAAGAGCGACTCCAAGAGCTTCAGCGGGTGTTGCTCCAAGCAAACACAGATAATAAATAAACGCTCCCTCCTGTATTCCCAGTGCTTGGGGCGTTACCGGCAATGCGCTAATGATTAAGATGACTGGAACAACAATAAAAAGCTCCGCCACAGGAGCCTGGGTCCATCCAATGGAGTGGGCACAGGCAAGCACATTTACCACTGCCAACATATGGAACAGGAATGAAAGCCCAATGACAACCAGCACATCCCTTGGACAGGAAGTACTCACCCTGAGGGCCTCTTGAAAGAGCGCGCCCTGCTTTGCAACCATAGACCCAACTTTTGGTATTAGGGTAAGACCTCTTACGAGAGCCTTTGAATACAGAACTACCGTACCAATGACAAAGCCCAGAAAAAGCAAAACTACTGTTATCTTTTCTGACTGCCGCATCGTATCAGTACAAAATACAAATACGACTCCAAGCATCAGCATTGAGAATAATCCAGAATATCTCTCAAGAAATGTTGCAACTGCTGTTTTTCGCTGGCCCTGATTCCGACCTAAATGCCAGCTTCTAAGCGCATCTCCACCGATAAAACTGGGAAAAACAAGATTAAAGAAATACCCGGCAAGATAAAGTCCATAGAGATGTGAAATGCGTTCTCGAATGCCCTGAGTACTCAAAAGAATCTGCCACTTCAATACACTGACATAGACCAGTACGATACTAATAAGCACAAGAAATAATACCCATGAAAGTGTCAGATTCTGAAAGGTAGCTATAACTTGTGAGAGTGGAATATTCGAGAAAATAAAAACGATAATCCCAAGACCAAGAAGACTCTTCAAGGCCGGAAAGAAATAAGATGACAGATTTCTATCTATCATTTTCTGAGAGGATACTTCTTCACAGGAATGTTGTGATAGTTCTGAAGAGTGCTCGGTCATACGTATGCTCTTAAGTATCTTCCCACTTTCCTATCTCATCTCATTTGATATTGAAGTATTTGATCGAATCTGTCCGCTATTCCTCTCGTGAAGTCCCCCTAGAGCAAGCCGATATCCCTCTGCTGTCAAACGCGCGGTCTCTTCCCAACGGAACTCTTTCGCTCTTTGTTTGCCGAGCACTCTCAGACGATCCGCGCATTGAGGATCTCGGAGAATATCGAGAAGTTGCTCTGATGCCTGCGGTATATCCTTCGGATCGCAAAGCAATGCAGCATCTCCCACAACCTCAGGAAGAGAAGAGGTATTGGAGCTAACAACGGGAGTACCTGCCGCCATTGCTTCAAGAGGTGGCAGACCAAAGCCTTCATAGAGACTCGGATAGAAAAATACAGTTGCGGTGTTATATAAGCTTCGTAAGTCATCATCTGAAACGAAGCCAGTAAATCGAACATGCTCCTCTAGTTGAAGTCGCCGAAGATTCTCTATAAGGCGTGGATACTGGTCATCTTTCGAGATTCCCCCGGCAAATACGAGCAAGGGAATGCTTTCTTTCTTGGCGGTACGAGCTCTTACAACCTCTGCGAATACATCAACCAAGAAAGAGATGTTCTTCCTCTGGTCAATCCCCCCGACATATAAAATCAAAGGCACATCATTCTCGAGAGAAAATTTTTCTCGCACCGTTTTACTCGCTGTATCCGCAACAAAGAATCGTTCATCTACACCTAAAGGGGTAACAATAATTTTCTCACGAGGAACTCCAAGCAATCTATGAACATCTTTTGCGGTATGCTCACTAATAGCAAATATTGCTCGAGCATTCCTAATGGATTGGAGCTCTAACCATCGGGCAAATTGAAATCTGAGATTATTCTTCTTAGGGGCGTAAAGGTCTTTAAAGATCAAAGGAATGAGATCTAACACCGTTACAATGAAGGGAGTACGAGCCCAAGTAGGCGCATCTGCATGAACGGGGAAGTGCAAAATATCAGCCTCTCCATGAGATGCCTTTCCCATCAGACACGGATAGACAACTTGATGCTTAAGTGTGTGTTTTCCCACTGGCAGAAGGTCAACGAACCTCTCGCAGATCCCACCTCTTCCAATACTCGAATATTGAAAATCTGTTAGGTGATCATCGCCCGTTAAAAATTCAGGCAAGCGTTGATACAGCTCAGATACATACCGACCCGTTCCCCGAATTGCATGGGCTCGAAACTCTGGATCAAGCGCACTCGTATCAAGCGCAATACGCATGAACAGACCCCTCTACGTTAAAGAGTTCACAGACCCTTCGTGAAAAATTGGCATATGACAGCTCACTTACCCGCTTCTTTCCTCCGAGAATCAATCCCTCACGTAACTCGGGCGACTGTAATATCTTGTGATACAGCATAGCAAGATGTGCAGGCTCCTTGCGCTCCACCAGAATCCCACCACTTTGAATAGTCTCGGGCAGTGCCGAGGAAGAGTATGCGACAACAGGTAGGCCAAAGTGCATTGCTTCAATAACTGGTAAGCAAAAACCTTCATGCTCACTCATACAGAGATACAGGTCGCTCTCCTCATATAGTGCTCGTAGCTCAGAGTCGGCCATACAACCTGGGAATTCAACCGCATCTCTCAAACCCAACTGTTCAACCATATGCCTTATTGAAAAGGCGTAGAGCTCTGTATCTATTTCTATTCCTACCAACCAGAGCCTGCTCGTTGGTGCTAAATAATGGCGAAAGAAATAAAAGCTACGAACAACATCTTGCAAACACTTATTCGGAGCAAAACGTCCAACATGTAAGAGGTGTGGCCCAGGCGTAGAACGTAAAAGCTCTCGAATCCCAGGGTTCGCTTCCTCCGTCCATCGCTCTGGATCTACAGATAAGGGAAGGACCTGAGCCTCAACTCCGAACTCCTTAAGCTCCTGAGCATTAAAAGAGGAATCCGCAAGAATCCTATTAGATATCTGCAATAAGTCCGGCAGCTCTTTCATACCACTACGAATATCTCGAACTATGCGAGGGTTTATACCTTCAAACCAGTAAGGTGTGGTAAGATTGTGGTAAATAATTGTCCTGAATGCATTATTCAATGAGCGATATACTTCATTCAGCGGTGAACCAAGAGAGTAGTGTAAAATGACTTCTCCGTCGTACTCGCCTGGAAACTCCTGAAATGGGCGTGACACACCAGAGAGCTTTGGATGGGTATGAATAGCAAAAATCTCACTTTCATACCCTCGTTCACGAAAGACTCGCTGGAAAGTTAAAACTTCACTGGAGATAGCATCGCCATAACTTAAGGTATGAACCAATTGGTGGATACTCTTTTGACTCATTGTCACTTTGTCCGTTTCATTCATCTCAGAATAGCTAGACTGAAATCACTACAGCGCCTCAGCAAAGCGTTCCTGTCGCGAGATATAAACCCTTATCCCCACCACAATACTGACAAGCGTCCAGAGCATTATCTGAGCGAAGTCACTTACGGAGGGCATTACTCCATTAAAGAGCACGTCTTGATAACAAGAAGTGAACACTGCAAATGGATTAAATGCAAGAAAAGGACGGAATGCAGCTGGAACAACATCCTCTGGATATAAAATTGGACTCAGAAAGAAAAGAAGGGTCAAGGCGTTACCAACAAGATGTTGAACATCACGAAAAGCCACATTCAGTGTGGCAAGCGATAGCGCTAAGCCATAAAGGAACGCCGTCTGAAGCACCATAAGTACCGGTAAGAGCACAATGCCACCCGTAAATTCAACTCCGAAAAGGAGCATGAAAAGGAAAAGCAGAGGCAACGAGAGCAAGAAATGAACGAGGCTCGTCAGAACAGAAACCGCTGGGAGCAGGGCTGCAGGAAACAGACTCTTCGTAATGAGACTCCCGCCAGCGGAAATTGAGATACTTCCTTCTATAAGTGACGAGGAGACATGAATCCACTGGAGCAAACCGCAAAAAAGGAAAATCGTATAATTCTCAACTTGATCAAATCGAATGTAGTACTTAAAGACGAGAGTATAGACCGCCATTAAACAGAGGGGATTCAGAAAAGACCAAAGCATCCCTAATACGGAACCTCTGTAACGAGCATGCATATGTCGTTCAACAAGTCCAACAATGAGAGCTCGAAACTTCAAAAGCTCGCGAAAATGCTCAATCACGACTCTTCTCCCAAGACTCCAAAGTCATTCACTCCTCTCCTCGTATCGTTCACCTGTTCTCCTGCCGCTGTGATTGCCTCTTCCTAACACACTCCAAGCACTCAAGTTATCATGCTGATCAAATCAATTTTAAACGCTCTGTAATGCCGATGCTTCCCCTTCCCTCTCTCTCACGCTCCATTGGGTTTCAAGGTACAACTTTCCGACCTGCGATTTCGAAGAACGGACTGAAAATCGAATGGCCTTTTTCCAGTAATCATAAGGATATCCATCATCGCGATGAACAGCTAAATCAAGCCAATACTCCCCATCGAGAAGCGAGAGTCGTGGAATTCGACAAAGGACTTCATTACTCTGCTCAGAGAGGTCTAATTCTACCTCTTCTAACTGAGTATTCGTACCGAAAAGGAGTGTGCCATCAACATGATGGATTCCTATTCCGAAGACTATTCCCCCTTTTACCGGCTCTCTCTGTGAAAATGAGAGCAGTATCTCCATCGTTTCATCGGGGTGAAAAACAAACTTTTCACAATTATCACTTGTAAGGAGTGCCACACCAAGAATCTCTATCTCACGACTACCCCAACGAGCCTTCTCAAGCTCGGAATGAGTCGGTGAAACTTCAAGACTCTCCCTCTCTTCAGCCCCCTCATCTGAGGCCCTTGGATATTCATGAAGACTTTCAAGAGCATCCTCCTCCCTCGATTCAATATATTGTCGATAGGCATCAATCACTCTTCGTGGCTCTCCACGATCACGGACCTCACCCTTCTCTAGCCACAAGACCTCATCGCACCACCTTTCTACTGCGGCAAGATCATGCGTTACAAGCATGAGAGTAACTCCGCTTTGTCGTAGTTCAGAAATCTTTCCCTTACACTTTGATATAAACCCCTCATCACCAACTGCTAGGACTTCATCAATGAGTAAAACTTCTGGGTCACAGTGAATGGCAAGACTAAAGCCAAGACGCATAAACATTCCAGAAGAGTAGGTACGTACTGGCTGTTCAATAAACTCACTTAATTCCGCAAATTCAACAATCTGGTCAAATCGCTCCTCTATCTCTGATCGAGTCAGTCCTTGGATCATACCACCCAAGAAAATATTCTCTCTTCCAGTAAAGTCTGGATGAAAACCAGCACCAAGCTCGATCAAAGCGGAGATCCTTCCTGAACGAGCAATCACTCCAGCATCAGGTTTATAAATGCCAGTAATCAGCTTAAGGAGAGTAGACTTTCCTGATCCATTTCTTCCGATGACTCCTACTGATGCCCCTTGAGGAATTCTCATCGTCAACTCCTTGAGCGCGACGGTTTTCACTGCCGGAGGAGCCTCCGTTTTGCGAAAAAGCGAGACAATTGCGCTCTTTAGCGTCGAATAGCCGCCTTGATGAAACTTACGAACAAAAGACTTTGATATCCCCTGAAGCGAAATCGTATACTGGAGGTCAGCCTTTTTTGTCCCTGCATTCAGAGAGCGTTGTTCGCTCAAAATTTGATTCATACGTACCTAGCGGGCTCTACAGGCCTCAGAAAAGCCTTATTCACTACCATTACAGGGCGCCTAGTTGACGAGGTATATCTCCGGAAGATTTCGCCAACGACTACCATCATCCATTCCATAACCCACAAACCATTCAGGACCATCGTATTCAAATCCACACCACTGGGGAGAGAAACTCGGTTCTCCGACTGCTCGCCTCACCAGAACAACCACCTGCACCTCAGCTGCTCCACGAGCCGTTAAATCCTCATGGATTGTTTTTAACGTTCTTCCCGAATCACAAATGTCATCAATCACCAGAACACGCCGGCCTTTCACTGGCAAATCGGAAAACCGCACGGTTACTCCAGTTGGTAGTGCTGTATTCTCCTCTCCATTATAGGCCCACGACTGCACTGGATTCACCTCAAGAGAGTTCTCCATGGCTCGCGAAAGATCTGCAAAAAAATAGAGTCCACCTCGCATTACGGGAAGAGCAAGCACATCTCTACTACCACTCGGTGAAGTTGTATCAATCCAACTGTCGATCTCTTTTCCGAGGGCCTGTATCCGTTCATCAATCTGCTCTTTCGAATACAAAATCTGATAATGCTGAGGCACCTTGCTCACGAGAACTCCTTTCAAAAAAACGGTGGGTTTCTTGTTTCACCGATATACACGACAGAGAGCTTGACCCGTTATTCACCACTCACTCGTCACTATTGACTCGCCGGCACTGGATCGTCGGTACTGCATGGCAGCGCGACAGGGGTTCCAAACTCTGACAGAGCGGATTCTACCCCAGAGAGTAGGGAATTACAAAGTACTGGTTTTTTATCACAAGAACAGCCAAGCTGTCTCAATATGCCAATGTTTCGTATACTTAGTGCCTCTACCAACAAGGTGCGGAAGGCTTTACCCCCGCGGAAAATGGGCAGCATACACAAGGAGTGTTCATGACCAAAAAAGACCGCTATCTGACACTCGCTGGAAAGCCGTTTCTCATACTGCCGAATATCTTCATTCGGCTATGTTTTCTCGTTATCACTTCTTCTCTCCTGTCGTGTGCTTCGACAAGAGCGCCCCTTGTTCCTGGCGAAATCCCGAAACAAGCAAGTGTTGCCATTGCTGATGAACAATACGGACAAAAAGTCTTTGGGCAACTTGCAGAACAATTTGACATCGAGACAGATGACAATCGGATTCTACGAGTTCGAAACATCGTTGATACACTCACTCAGGTCGAAGGTAACCACCATAATATTTGGCATGTTCATGTTTTTAAAGACGACTCGTTCTATAATGCCGCAGCTACTCGTGGAAACTATATTTTTGTTTGGAGCCCACTTATCGATCTCGTTTCAAGCGATGATGAGCTTGCTACTATTCTGTCGCATGAAATAGCTCATGTTCTCGCTAAGCACACACAGCCAGATCCGATAGAGGAAGCAAAAAGAATTATAACAGGCATCACTAGCGAAACAGCACGACAAGCTATTTTGCAAAGCGCAAGTAGCGCTGCTGGCAGCCTTGCAAATCTCGGAGCGATATTAACGGCTGAGCTACTGAAAGCATTACTGATTAATCCGAATCAACAAGCACTTGAACTCGAAGCAGACCAACTCGGTCTATTCATAATGGCAAAAGCAGGATATGATCCGAGAAGCGCAATTCAATTCTGGGAACGCATGGCTCATATACCAGAGTTCCAGCAAGCTCCTATTGAATTTCTCTCGAGTCATCCGTCCTCAGAGACTCGACTTAAACACCTGAAAAAACTACTTCCTCTCGCTCAAAAAAGCATTACTGACCGTCAAATCAACGACACTGTTCCTTACCAGAAAAGTGCTGCTGCGGCAGAAAGTCAAAAGCATTTCAAGCCAATCACTCCGCTCTGGAAGGTCATTGATGATGGAACCCCCGTGTTCTCTGAGCCTCATACCGAGAGCTCAAAGACAGGGGCATTAGCCAGCGGCACTCTTTTGCAAGTAGATTTCGCACTTCGCAGATGGTTGTTTATCACAGAACCCTACGAGGGCTACGTACACAGTTCCTCATGCGTTCCTACCAGATAAGAAATTTATAATTCTTTCATGCGCCTGATACTCAAGGATTCATAAATCTAGCCGTTACTCTACTTCAAGAGGCCTACTCTTAATGAACTTGGAAGTAACAGACGCTCTTCACGGAAGCGACGAGGAATATTAGAAGAGCGCGCTTGGAAGCAATAGGAAGTAATGGAAACTTCATACGACAAACAGAACAAAGCTGACCTTCGCCCTTCAGACAAAAAAGATTTGAATTTAACCAATGCTAGCTTTGAGCAAAATGCTCATTGGAATGAATTTATTTATACGCTCTCGAATATCGCAGAGGCTACTGAAGAAATTGATCACTTGCTGCACAGTCTGCATGGGCTTGCTCGAAAGTCTTCTGAAGAATTCGAAAATGAGCGCAATCCTGATAGCCATTTTCAAGATAAGATTGAGAGCGAAGCAGAGCAAATTCTACAACGCATAGATGAAAAAAGCTCAATAGAGACGCGTGATGGCCTCCGTCCACTGATGGGAGATGCCATTGAGTTCTGTCTCGATGTGATTAATGAAGAGCGCATTCGCCTCTCATTACCGGAGATCACCCGCGAGCATCTTGGACTCAAACAGCTTGAAATGTTCCCTCACGGAGATAAGGAGCAACTTTTCAGGAGAATTCAAAATGCCCATGTTCGGGTACAGAGCTTGCGCTCACAACTCGAGGACACGCGATCATATGCCCGAGAAACCATGCTACGGCTCGAGATTGCCTTTGAAAATCAGCAGGCCTCGGACTCTCATGTAAGGGATTTAGAGTTGGCAATGGATCTCGCAAAAGACTTGAGGTACTCCATCGAGTCAAAAAAAGGAAGCGCTTTATCTGCGAACCTACTCGACTTACGTTGCCTTTCATTACTGCGAGAAGAGGGCTAACCATACAGAGCGCTCATCTCCTCGTCCTCTAGCGACGACTACTGAGCATTTGAACTGCGCGTGTATTCGCGTTTGGCATCTTGAAAAGACTTAAGTCTTCCTTGTCAATCCACTGCAGGTGATCATGCTCTTTCGGACTCGGTCGACCGGCAAGTATCTGACATCTACAAAAATGAATTCGCCATTCAAAAAGTCCTTCTGCGAATATCTCGACATGAAAAGCAGGGCGTACTGAGACTTCAACTCCAAGCTCTTCATAGACTTCTCGCTTGAGCGCCTCGCGCACAGTCTCTCCTTGATGGCACTTTCCACCAGGGAATTCCCACCCATCTCCCTTACTGCTACTCGTCTTTGCTAACAAATACTTGCCATTTCGATTAATGCAACCAACTGCCACATCTATTCGCGGAAGTTGCTCTCCTTGCGTCTCTCTACTTCGATCTCTAGGACTTTCATTGTTTGAGGCAACCCCGTGTTTCTTGTAGTGACACCGTAAGGCGAGGGGGCACTCACTACACCGAGGGCTTTTAGCTCGACAGACAAGTGCACCGAGATCCATAAGCGCATAATTCAACTTCCGACTGCTCCGTGGTCGGAGCTGAAACAAAGCCTCTGCTCTCGCTTTAACCTGTTGAGCAGGACAGCCATATACTCTCTGAAAGACGCGAGATAAATTGGTATCAATCGCTGGAACATTTCTATTAAATGCAAAGCTACAAATGGCAGAAGCGGTATATTCTCCTATCCCAGGTAGACGTAATAATTCGTGGCGTGTCTGTGGCAACTTACCATCAAAATCCTTGATGAGAAGTTTAGCTGATTTCATGAGATTTCTCGCTCGTTGATAGTATCCAAGCCCCCGCCATACAGATAAAACAGACGACCAACGAGCTGAGGCAAGACGTTCAACGGTTGGAAAACGCTTCAAGAATCTCTGGTAATATTCGATTCCACGAGAGACTTGGGTCTGCTGTAGAATCACCTCGGAAATCCAGATATCATATGGATCTCGCGTATTTCTCCACGGAAGCTCTCTGCCTGAAACTTTAAACCAACGGATAAGATCAGACAAAAGGCGATGATTCTTCTCCGTTTCGCTCTTATTCATTCGGCTACATTTTATTGACGGACATCTGGTTATCTTCTATCCGTGTCTTTAGCATATTCAACGACCATTGCTTATCATCGATGCGTAGCGATAAACGCGAGATGATCTCCTGCAAGGGGCCCGCCATTAAAATTCGTAAACTGTGACTCGTCAAAAGATACCGAACCCGAGCCTAGGAGACAGTTTGATGGCCCCCCAGTTGAGAGCACTCCAGCAATCCGAAGCTCCCCATTCTGTTCGACCCAAATTGGGCTTCCTGAATCTCCGACGCACGTTGTGCCTTCATCAGAGTCAGCCAAGTTGTAATACGTTTCAATCCTAATTGCATTCACACTCTCAATCGTATTTACCGTGGCACGCAGATCTCCGACTCCAGTCTCGCTATCACCATACCCTGCCATGTATACAACAGCACCCTCAGATGGGGTGCCGACATAAAGCTTCCCGAGATTCACCCCAGAAAATGCTCCACTGAGTTTTATGATTGCCGAATCACCGACGTTTGAGACCCCACCTCCCCAATTTGGATTCACCACATACGATGCGGCAGCGCGAGATTCTCCCGTAGAAAGTCTTGCTGAGACACTGCTCACCGATGGGTTATTACTAAAACAGTGTGCAGCGGTTAAAACCGTATCATTTTCTATCAATACTCCTGAACAAAGCCCTCCAGAAACACTCACCAATACGACTGGAGACTGTGATGCTTGAGTACATCGAGTACCATTCGCGATACGAGTCTGAATAAGACTCCATACCATTTCAGAGGGCGTAAGCTCCGTAATTCCACGACACGCCTCGCTTACATTCGTGCTCGCACAGTGGTTATTACACTCAGCACATTCTATTCGGCGAGCTCTTCGCGCATTTTTCTTTCGCTCAAATTGTGCAAGGATTGTTGATTCGCTGCCACCATTCTCTCTCGCATTACGAACTCTCCAAAGGGCTCGTCGTCTGATTCGGTTGGCTGTTCTCTTGCATTGCGATACCGTTACTGAGGTCTGTTTTTTTGTTCGAATGATTTGTGAAGCACAGCCATTCATAAACGTCTCGACTTCACACGTTAATTCAGCGATCGAAAATGATGGCAATTGGCCCATAGCCGAGCTGGCAACACCAATGATACTGATGATGCAAAATAGTGCATAAAAACAAGAAAGAGTTAAAATCTCGCTCGCTCGATAGCCAGAAAAGCACTCTCTCCCTGCCCGCTGACATCGCGTTTCCTGATATCGCACCATTCTCCTCCTTACTACACCGCACTCACCGGACCACTAGCCCTGCTCAGGGAGCACCTGTTACGACCAGGTGCTCTATCTCATCATTATATACTCGATTCTTCATCAGATCGAGGGTCAACTCCGACTAAACCGCTAATGATTTGAAACATGCCGCATGCTGCGCTACCCTAAGGGTGTAAGACCTTCAGTGAGTTGTCATGTTTGATACCCTATCCTCTAAGCTTGACTCGGCTTTTAAAAGAATTCGTGGCCGAGGCTCTCTCTCTAAAAGTGATATTGAAAACACTATGAAAGAAGTGCGCATGGCGCTTCTGGAAGCAGATGTAAATTTTAAAGTTGCAAAGGACTTTTGCGAACGCGTTGCTGAACAAGCACTCGGGGAAGACATCCTAAAAAGTCTCAGCCCCGATCAAATGATTATTAAGCTCGTACAAGAAGAGCTGACTGAAACTATGGGAGCGCAAGCTTCTGAGATTGATACCCATGTTGCTCCGCCTCTGGTTATCATGCTTGTCGGTCTTCAAGGATCTGGAAAAACAACTACCGCTGGAAAGCTGGCACGCTATCTCCGCGATGAAAACAAACGGAGCCCCCTACTGGTTCCGGCAGACGTCTATCGCAAAGCAGCTATAGACCAGCTCCAAACCGTAGGAAAGCAACTTGATATCGAAGTTTTTCCAACGACCACTGAAGAAGACCCCGTTGATATTGCCAAACGCGCTGAAGCGCATGCAAAAAACTCTGGATTTGACGTCGTGATTATCGATACGGCTGGAAGACTTCAGATTGACTCAGACCTCATGACAGAGTTGCAAGAGATCAGCGAAGCCATTGAACCACATGAAATTTTACTCGTTGCTGATGCAATGACAGGTCAAGAGGCCGTCCATGTGGCTCAAGGCTTTGACGAGGCTCTGGATCTTGATGGCTTAATCCTGACGAAGCTCGATGGAGATGCAAGAGGTGGGGCGGCTCTCTCCATGAAAGCGGTTACAGGAAAACCCATTAAATTTATCGGAGTGGGCGAAAAGTCAGAGGCTCTCGAAGTCTTTCATCCCGATCGGATGTCGTCACGAATTTTGGGGATGGGTGATGTTCTCAGCCTAATCGAGAAGGCTTCAAAAGAAGTTGAACTCGAAGATGCGATGAAGCTCCAAAAGAAGATGGCGAAGAATGAGTTCACCTTTGAAGATTTTCTCCAACAACTGAAGATGATGAAACGGCTGGGAAGCGTCTCTGGACTGATGGGAATGATTCCAGGTTTGGGGAAAATGGCAAAACAAGTCGACCCTGAACTTGCTGAACGAGAGATGAAAAAAACAGAGGCCATGATCCTTTCCATGACGCTTGGAGAACGTAAGAATCCAAAGATTATCAACGGAAGCAGAAGAAAACGCATTGCGCTTGGTTCCGGTGTCCGAGTGCAAGACGTCAATCAACTCCTGAAGCAATTCGCTCAGATGCGGAAAATGATGAAGTCTTTCTCAAAAATGGGGCTCGGCGGCATGATGGGCGGCGGTGGCATGCCAAATATCGGCGATATCTTAAAGAATTTTCGGTAGAACACCCGTACGAAGCTTGCAGTTCTCTCTGGAGCGAAGACCTGATCACTCCCCTTCGTCAAGCAGCAACACTCCGTGAACGCAACAAATTCTGCCTACATAAGACTGTGAAGACGCGTCTCCTTGGAGGATAAATCCACTAGGAAGAAGAAATCACTCTCGCAATTCTCTCGGCAATAGCTGAAACATTCGCCTGCTTCACAGCTGCAACATTAATTCTACCACTGGCCATCATGTATAAATGTTCCTCTGCCTCCAATCGTGAGACCTGTTTTTTGCTAAGTGGCAGCATTGCGAACATCCCCTTCCTCTTCAATAGCCCCCCATCGGAGATGCCATGTTCCGTAAAGGCTGAAGCCAGTAATTCTCTTCCATTGGTCATCTGATCTGCTAGCTCGGCTAACTCTTTCATCCAGTCGGCTCTCAGTGCACTATCCGAAAGAACCTCCGTCATCGCTCGACTAATGAGCGCTGGAGGGTTTGAAAAACAAGGACGGATAATTGACTCCAAGATACCCCCGACTTTCCGCTGTTCTTTTACCCCCTCTGGAAACGCAACGAGACAGGCTCCTAACCGCTCCTCATAGAGCGACGCTATCTTTGAAAAAGAAAATGCCACAAGTGTCGGAACTCCCATTTCAACGAAATGTCGTACCGAATAAAGATCCTCTTCAAATCCATCACCAAATCCGGCGTATGCAACATCAAATACCGCTATTGACTCTCGCGCCTTTAGTATTTCTGCAAGCTCTTTCCATTGCTCTTGTGTAAGATCCGCGCCACTCGGATTGTGACAACATCCATGAAAATTAATAGCAATTCCTTTTTCTAGCCCAGAAAATGTTGCCTTCATTTCATCAAACGAGATCTCTCCTGAGACAGAATCGTAATATGGATACATCTCTGTCGAGATACCAGCAAACGGAAATATTTTTTTATGATTTCCCCATGTTGGATTGCTCAGAAGAATCTTTTTCACACCTAACTGCTGAAGGAAGCACCCTTGAATGAAATTTGCTCCCGTTCCTCCAATCGCTTGACACGACTCTACAGTGCCAGAATCGCGAGCTCGTGAGATGAGCGCCTCACCCAAAATAAGTTCTTCTACTTTCCGACGAAACGGTTCAGCACCCAAAATTGGTTGATACCCACCAGTAGGGTTATCCCCACAACGACCAGCCAATTGATTGTGAAGGGCTGTTTTCATGCTTCTCAGCATCGGAGTCTGTCCACTCTCATTCGCATACTTTCCGATACCAAGATTAATTGGCTCTACAGACAACGCATTGCTCTGAAACTGTTGTCGCGCTGATTGATAACGAGCGGTAAGAGCAAATATGATATCTTCCTCGGGTTGAGGAAGCTCAACTAATTGCTGTGGTATTGTTTGTAACATCCATATACTCCATCTTCTACGAACACCTTCGTTCGAACTCAAGTCTGCCTAGCATAGTGAGATTAGTAGAAAATAATCAAAGAGCCAATGACCATGGCTCTTTTCTCAGCAACT
Organism: bacterium; assembly: GCA_009926305.1. Lineage (NCBI taxonomy): Bacteria > bacterium. Next base: position 2,430 of record RFPC01000034.1, on the reverse strand, counting down.
TCCTTCTTCCATAGCTTTCATCTCCAGTTCAGTCCGTGCTACAACCTTAGGATATGGCACAACAACCAGAGAAAAAATTTTGGCTTTATGGTGTACCCTCTCACATCGGGACAGATCCCCTGACCAGCCAGTCATCAGATTCACACCTCGGTCCATCTGCTATTCGAGCCGCGTATCAGAGCCTGTTCGAAGGATATAATATTCCATGTGCTTTTGAGGATCAGGGGGATGTTAAAACTGGGGAGGAACAAACGGTCGAAGAGCTACTCGAGGAGATAGAGAAGCAAGCCTCGAAAGCACTGGAGAATGACAAGAAGCTCATATTCCTTGGCGGCTCACATACCTTCACACTCGGCTCATTAAGGGCTGTAAAAAAACATTGTGGAGACTTCTCTTTACTCTATTTTGATGCGCATCCAGACCTCATGCCAGAGGAGCGAATATACTACGGCTCGACGCTCTATCATGCTGCAGAAGAAAAAGTACTGAATCCAGAGAGAATCGGTTTCGTAGGCATTCGTCAGATTGAAGAGGAGGAACAAGCGTTTATAGAACAACATCATCCTCTTGTGATCTCACCTCTTGAAATAACGCGCCTAGGCCTCTCCGCCTCTCTCAACAAGTTAAAAGACGTACTTCCACCTCCTTATTATATAAGCATTGATCTTGATGGCATCGATCCTTCGCTCGCTCCTGGAGTAACAACTCCCTTTCCTCTTGGCTTATATCCGAGAGAGGTCCTAGCCCTCGCTCTTGCTTTTTGTAATGAGCATTTGATCGGCTTTGAAATTGTTGAACACTCTCCCAAGCGGGATGTGCAGAACTCAACGGTATTCCTTGCTGCTACCCTTTTACAAGAGCTCTCTCATGGGTGCATCACCAGCAAAGATAACTCATAAAGCGATTAAGACAGCTGATAAAGAGTTTGCCGATAAAGAGTTTGCCGATGAAGAGTTCGCTGGCACTTCTACTTGATCTGGACGGGGGAAGCCGACTATGCTTCAGAGGAGATTCACGAGAAAGAGACGAGAGCCCGTTCTATGATCAAGACGATCATCACCGACATTGAAGGTACTACAACCTCAATCTCGTTTGTACATGAAGTCCTGTTTCCCTACAGTTCAAAGTCCATCTCCACCTTCCTCTCACAGCAATGGAAAACGCCTGTAATCCAACAAATTGTTGCTGATGCAGCATCCTTGGCGGAACTCGAGAATCCTTCACACGCTGAAATTACAAAAGTGCTCCTGCAATGGATTCAAGAAGATCGTAAAGCTTCCCCCTTGAAACAACTTCAGGGCTTAATATGGAAAGCGGGATATGAAGCAGGAGAGCTCGAAGGACATGTTTATGAAGATGCGCACTATTATTTGAAAGTCTGGCAGAAACAAGGAGTTGTTCTCTCTATTTTCTCTTCTGGCTCAGTGGAGGCACAAAAGCTCCTCTTCAGACATTCCTGCTTTGGTAATATGGAACCGCTCTTTTCGTTTTTCTTTGATACAACAACAGGCAAAAAACAGTCTCCAGATGCCTATCTCAAAATACTTTGTGCTCTTGATACGAGAGCAGAGAGTGTGCTCTTTCTCTCTGATGTAGAGGAAGAACTGAACGCAGCAAAAGAAACCGGTATTCATACCTGTCAGCTCCTCAGGTGCGACGAGAAACATCAGCCTGTTTCTACAGGACGGCATCACACTGCAAACGATTTTCGCGAGGTTACGGATATCTACCGTATTTCCCAAAAACCATAAAAACGTTAATTTTACCGAAAAGGAGAAAAACCCATGAGCAACTTACGAATTTACAATGAAGATACCCCAGAATCACCAAAACTTGATACCTCTGATGGCAGTCGTATAGCAGAGGAACTGACGAAACAGGGTATTCGCTTCGAACGATGGGAAGCCACTGTCGACATATCTGAAGAAGCAGGGCAAGACGAGATCATTGAAGCCTATAAACCGGAAGTTGAAAAGCTCATGAAGGAGAAGGGTTATAAAACGTATGATGTCGTTAATATGTTTCCAGATCACCCTCAGAAGGACGCCTTCAGAAATAAATTCAACTCAGAGCATATTCATAGTGAAGATGAGGTACGATTCTTTGTGAAGGGCATAGGGCTCTTTACCCTACACCTTGGCAAAGAAGTCTATGAAGTAACATGTGAGAAAAATGATCTGATCAGCGTTCCTGCTGGAACTCCTCATTGGTTCGATATGGGCGACTCCCCATCGTTTACCTGTATTCGACTCTTTGACTCAGAAGAAGGATGGGTCGCAAATTATACGGGTTCAGAGATCGCAAAAAGCTTCTCCACTCTCTAGCTTCTGTTACCAATCACTGAGTGTTCTTATTCCCGAGTCGAGTATCCATGCACTCACGAGGGAAGCTGGTGTTACATCAAAAGCTAGGTTCATCGCTTTACTTTTT
>RFPC01000033.1 GCA_009926305.1 bacterium | reverse complement strand
CGCAAGTACTTCCCAGCCCTTTGATAACGATCGAGAATGTTATGTAGTCGAAGAAGGAGAAGAATTTGCAGCTGAGTTCATTATCGAATCTTTAATTGCGAATGACAACTTCGCAACCTGCACCGTTGATTTCGCTCAAGCCGTGGTTATTGGAAATGGTGACGTGCTATCTCCAGAAAGTACGGAAAATCTGAGCTATACTTTCCCACTCTCTAGTACCGTGAATGTCCTTTCGCTCTCTTGGACTGCAACGCAATCAGCTCAGACACCATATAAAGTGAAAATGGAAGGAAATGGTGGACTGGTATCCATTGATAATTGCTCTTTCCCCATTTGTGTAGACCAAGCGACTTCATTTGACCCACCGACATGTGACATACGAGTAATTTCCTCTATCCCTCACCAATGCGCTGGTGAAAATATAAATATTACTCTCTCTGCAATTGATTCAGCTACGACCGCTCCCGGTAGCTTACAGTACACTTTTGAAACAACATGTACGGACGGTACGCTAGACAATGGAAGCCATTCTTACGAAGCTTTACTCAGCGTTTCACCCTCAGTTGGAGAAACATGTGCCGCCTCCGTTACCGTTACTGACTCACAAGCGCAAAGTACAACATGTGCGGTTGCCCTTCAGACCCCTGACTGCCTCTCTCCGCCTCAATGTCCCAGCGGTAGTGAAGCGGATAGCTGTGGAGTTTGCGGTGGTGACAATTCATCGTGCCTAACATGTGAGACAATTGATATTACTCCCATTCAATTACAAAGTGAGACAAACATACGCTCGGCAACCGAAAAAATCCGAAATCGGTTTTTACAGGTAGAAAGACGACACAAAAAGAGAGGACTCTTAAGAAGTCGTCTCGCGAACAGATTTGAAAAGAAACATGAGAAACTCACAACTCTAGAGGAGAACGCAGCTGCTCTCATCTGGAGTCCAACCTCCTTAATAACGCTCTGCGCCGGGACTCAGATCGATACATGCGCTATTGAGAACTACGATGAAACTGTCATCAGATCTAAGAGGACATCCAAGCAAATTCGAAAGTTTCTCAAAAAAAATACGCGCGGATTTCTAAAACGAAAACTCGTCGAGCTCTTAATGGAGAAAGGACTCTCATCATCAAGAGCTCAATTTAAGGCTCAGCGAATTCTTGAACGAACTCGCCGGCCGGCAAGAAAGGCATTACGAGCAGCGAAAAGGGAATTTGCAAAAATTCCGAGACAACACTACTCCTGCAACCCAGTATCGTAACAACTTGACTGGTTCCATTTACTATTGCTTCGAGCGCTTCAGAGCTCGCTCAGCCTCGCGCTGTGCTTCTCGACCTTTGATTGTCTCTCGTTTATCTCCCCGGTCTTTCCCCTTTGCGAGGGCTATTTCAAGCTTTGCTCTTCCCTTCTTCAGATAGAGTCGAACAGGCACTATAGTATATCCCTTCGCCTCGACTCTTCCTGTCAGCTTTTCAATCTCTCGCTTGTGCATTAAGAGCTTCCTCTTGCGAGTCGGCTCTTCTTTAGAATTCGTATCGAAGCGATACGGATTGATGTGTGCATTAATGAGAAACAGCTCTCCTTTTGACGGAATAATATAGCTCTCCTGAAGACTCACTTTTCCTTCACGGATAGACTTAATTTCGCCGCCAGTAAGCACAATGCCTGCCTCGAAAAACTCTTCAAGGTGATAGTTAAAGCGTGCTTTTTTATTGTCAGAGACAACCTTAAAGGAGTCTCCCGTGCCAGTCTGAGCCACTCTTATAATTCCTCATAAACCGAGCATCATCATAGCACCTAGACTCGAAAGATACGAGGTGGCTCCTGAGGTCCTGGTACTTCATCTCGAAGCTCTTGTATTTCATTCTGCTCATTAACAAAGACAAGATTTGGCTTGTGAATCGAGAGCGCCTCGGGCGAGAGATACGTAAAAGCAGCGATTATGACAATATCACCTGGCGTGACGAGATGAGCAGCTGCTCCATTGACCGCTATATCCCGAGAATCAGGAACTCCAACTATCGCATATGTCTCAAACCGAGTACCTGATGTCACATTCCAAATATTGACAGCTTCGTATTCAGCTATTCCTGATGCCTCAAGCAGATCGGGAGGAATCGTAATGCTTCCCTCGTAGTGTAAATCTGCATGAGTAACCGTTGCTCTGTGTATTTTTGCCTTCAACACCTTATGAAACATAATTTCATCCTATTGCTTCGCTAGCCGAACCTTTTTACTGGTGTCCTCATAGACTGAATGCTTCGCTGCCGGAAAGGTGTGCGAACGAACCTCATTCGCATACTCAGAAACCGCATTCATGATCTCTGTTCCCAATTCACGATATCTTTTTACAAATCGCGGAGCAAAGTCTGGTTGAAGCCCTAGGAGATCATTGATAACGAGAATCTGCCCATCGCAAGCAGGTCCCGCTCCGATCCCAATCGTAGGGATAGAAATCCGTTCAGTAATCTGTTCGGCAAGTTCAGCGGGAATTCCCTCCAAAACTAAGGCAAATGCTCCTGCCTCTTCCACAGCAAGAGCATCTTCTATAACTTCTGTTGCTGTTGTTTGTGCTCGATTCGCAGAGGTACTTCTTCCCTGTAGTCTATGCCCCCCCATTCGATGATACGATTGCGGAGTCAGCCCTATGTGACCACAAACGGGAATATCTACTTGAACTAATCGACTAATAGTCGTCTGCATAGAACGTCCACCTTCAAGCTTCACTGCATGCGCACCTGCCTGCTTCATAAGATACCCCGCATTTTCTAAGGCTTGTTCTGGAGATATCTGATAAGACATGAACGGCATGTCAGCGATCACAAGCGCATGCACCACTCCACGAACCACGCATCTTGTATGATATCCGATTTCTTCTAGTTCAACGGGAAGAGTATTGGGGTGTCCTTGTACAACAGAACCCAGGGAATCGCCGACAAGAATAATGTCAACTTCTCCCGCTGCATCAATCAGCTTAGCGCTCGTATAATCATAGCTTGTGAGCGCAACGAGCGGCTTGTCAGAGCCTTTTCTTTCTATGATATGAGGAACAGTTCTCTTATCGGGAATCTTACACCCGTTAAGTTTTGATGGGGCCATAGAGTCACTCCTGTTTTCAGTAAATGCGGTGGCCAAAAGTTTTTTTTGAGGCTTTGCTGGGATTGCCGTAGTACCCCTATCGACATCCTAAGCCCCCTAAATTATAGGGTCTCTTTCCGCCTCCGATGCAAGGGGTCCAGCTTGATTTTTAAGCAAAGAGCTGCAAGCTACTGCTTTTACTGTATTTTCAATAACAGGCCCCATCTCTCGCGAAAGAGAGCATTTTTGTTCTTTCTCGTATTTCTTCAGTTTTTCACCTTTTGTTCTCCTCTGAACCTGCCGACTGTTTTCGGTATGGTGAGAGAAGCAGAAGAAGAGTTCGACTACGACCTCTTGGTTATTGGTAGCGGTCCAGGCGGGCAAAAAGCTGCGATTCAAGCGGCTAAAATTGGCAAGCGAGTTGCCATTATCGACTATAATCCTTATGTCGGTGGCGTATGCCTCCACGACGGCACCATCCCAAGCAAGTCATTCCGAGAAGCGATCCTTCACCTGAGTGGCTACAGAGAGCGAACTCATTACGGCAGAGCCTATCGCGTCAAGAATCAGGTACAGATGTCTGACCTGACGAAGCGCAGTGCTTGGATTACTGCTGAGATTGAACAAACAGTTCGCGCACAACTGCTACGAAATGGCATTGATGTCATTGAAGGTATTGGCTCATTTATGAGCGAACACGAAGTTCGAGTCAAAAGAGAATCAAAAGAAGAAATTATTACTGGTAAATATATCATAATCGCTACCGGTACGCGCCCACGAAGGCCTGAAGGCTTTGAATACGATGGAAAGATTATTCTTGATAGCGATGGCATTTTGCATATGGATTCTATTCCGAAGAGCATTTGTATCGTTGGCGGTGGAGTCATTGGGTGTGAATATGGCTCTATGTTCTCGGCTCTCGGTATTAAGGTAACTATCGTCGAAGCCCTTGATCGTCTGCTTGGATTTATAGAGCGAGAACTGGTAGATAATCTCGTATATACGCTGCGTGCTCAGAAAGCGACGATCATTACGAGTGACCGAGTGACACGAACTGCAGTATCTCCAGACGGTCGAGCGATCACTTACCTAGAAAGCGGAAAAAGAATAGTCTCTCAAAAACTCTTAATATCAGCAGGACGGATCCCAAATGTTGAGAAGCTGAATCTCGAGCTGCTGAAGATTACGACCGACGAACGGGGATATATACCGGTAAATGATTCCTATCAAACATCCGTTCCGCATATTTATGCCGTAGGTGATGTTGTTGGTTCTCCAGCTCTTGCCTCGACCGCCCTCGAGCAAGGTCGAATGGCGGCGTGTCATGCATTTAACCTAGCGGAGACTCAAACGCCGCAGATACTCCCCTTTGGAATATTTACCGTTCCCGAGATAGGAACTGTTGGAGAGAATGAGCAACAATTAAGCGAGAAAAAAGTCCCTTATGAAATCGGAATTGCTCGTTACAGCGAAGTTGATAAAGGACGAATTGTAGGTGATACCACCGGAGTGCTAAAAATTCTCTTCCATCGACATACTCGAAAAGTTCTCGGAGTCCATATCATCGGGCACGAAGCAACAGAGCATATTCACTTTGGGCAACTCATTATCGCATTTGAAGGTACCATTGATCATATTGCTCATAATATCTTCAACTATCCAAGTATTTGTCAGGCATATAAAACTGCCGCACTCGATGGACTCAATAAAGTGATTGCCACCCAAAATCTTCCTGATGAGCTCCGCGATAAAGACGCGGTGCGCTCACTCATCAATTGATTATTCAATATCGTACGCATTCCTTCCTTTTGCTCTTCTTTGAGAAGTCTCACCATGTGAGAATTCTTAAGAGCCAGATTTATATTGAGTCTTGAGACAGGCACTTCATGATATGAATTTTCATCTTGGTATTCTTCACAGCCAAAGAGATACGGCAGTTCCTCAATTCCGTTCTCGTGTACGTTCGTTGCTACTGGCATTTTTTTTTGTCATTGGATTTTCAGTTCTGCTGACAGGATGCGCTCTCCAAAAAACTACTCCCCGGTCCTTCTGTGAGAACCTCCCCTCGTATATTAGTCGAATTGAGGACTATCTACAGCAAGACATACAGCACACACCTAGCTGCAATACGTACAATCAGTCCGAATATAAAGAACTCTTGCTCAGCGTGCTTCAAAAAGAAGCTACTCCAAAAGAACTTGAATATGAGATGTACGCTTTAAAACACCTGGGACTCGTTCCTCAAACCTATAATTATATCGAGTGCATCTATCCGGCTTTTATCCGACTTGCATCCGCTTTTTACATACCATCAAATAAAGCACTTGTTTTGCCGAATTGGTCAGAGCCTCTACCGCAAATAGTCATTCATGAACTTGTTCATCACTTTCAAAATGAACAGCTTGACCTCACAAAGAACAATAAACTGCGAGGATTATTTCACGATTCGGCTTTATCTCTAGGAGCCCTCTTAGAGGGAGATGCAGACCTCGTATCAAAAAAGCTCGTTCAGTCCTATCCCCAAGTCTTCATGCCAGATACGGATTTGCAGTATGAGTTTCAACCCCTCGAACTGAATAACCAGGAATGCCAGATGCCTCCCCTACTCGAATCTCTCTTTATTGCTCAGTATCAGAAAGGCCTCAGATTCTGGGAAAAACTCTATTTGCTCAAACCCAATCTTGTACGAAACACCGTGCTTCAGAGTCTACCCTCTGAAACGCAATATATTCTTCATCCAGAACGCTCTCTTGATGATAACAGTTCCAAGAACATCTGTGATCGACACAACTCTGCTTACTCTCGCTCTCTGGGAGAACTCATCATTCGCACCACTCTCAGTCAATTTATGAGTATCACCGAATCAGAGCGGATTGCTGATGGACTTCAGCATGACTGCTTTATGCTCGAGCCTGACGGACAGATACGATGGAAGAGCACATGGGAGTCAGAGGAAGACGCAGCCGAATTTTTTCATGCCCTTGAAACGTTTAAAAAGCATCAGGGCATAATTCTCAACGGAACAGCACACCAAGAAGGGAATAACGTTCTCTATATGGCAACGGGTACCCAGAACGATCTTGGACGTCTTTAGTATCTCACCGTCCAAGCCATACTCGCCCACTCCTTCGCCTTTCCGCTTCTTTTCAGGATGATATCGATGATATCAGCCGCTCGTTCAAATTTCTTACAAATCGCTTCAAGCTCATGCATTACACGACCTACCGTGTGGGGAATCCATTGCTCATACTGAGCACGACCATCATCCAAGACAAGCTTTGAAAATCTTCCAGCGACACGCATATCCCAATGCACCGCATACTCAAAATAAATAGGGAGAAAGGACTCAGGGAGCGGTAAAATCGTTGTCGCAAATTCAAAGAGCTCACGATGATGATGCTCCCCAAGGTGCCGAGCCATATCTCGATCACAGAGCAATGCATGAAGATCCCTCGCGACCGACTCAAGACAGGCATCCTGAAAATCAATAATCGCAAGTGTATTATCGTGTAAGATATGGATGTTGTGTCCGATAAAATCGTAGTGCGAAACGACTCGTGGATGCGACATGATCTCTTCGCTGAGCTGACATGAAAAATCGGAGAATATCTCACGCTCCCCTACCGTCAAACCTGAATCTCGTAAATAGAAGTGAGAAAACTCCTCTGGACCCTTTCTCAATTGTTCAAACTGTGGCTGGCGCTCCACTAAAAGAGCGCACGATTCAGTATCAGCGCGTACTGGGATATTTTGTACTTGAGATAGAATTTGAATCGCCTGTTTCAGAAGCGCATCTTTTTCTTCTCGACTCGTCTCTGGTGAGGCAATCCGAGCAGCGAGGGTCTCCTGGCCAAGGTCCTCAAGCAGTAAGCACTTATCCTTGGGGGCAGTCGCGTAAATCTCAGGCACCCGAATGTCGTGCTTCTGTAGAAGTTGTTGAATCAATATAAATGCATCTCTTTGCTCGATATCTTGTGATCCTCCTCCTAGAGGCCCTACTCCATCAGGCATAAATGCAAGCACCGCCGTAGACGGTTCCCTATGCGAGTACAAGACTCGAAAATATCTTCGTGCTGAGACATCGGGAGCAAGCGCTATTACTTCGCAGACATCCCCGAAAGGGAGGTGCTTCCCCAATTTTTGTGCTACTAATTGAATATCGTCTGGTATCATGAATATTTTGGCCCTACGCCGTAATCTCGCACGCTATCACGGGAAATGATAGAAGAAAAAAAAGAGGAGATCACGTGAAGAGTTCCGGAAAATCAAAAGTATGGAGTGATGAAAAGAAAGAGAAGCTCCTTACTGTATTTGAAACACTCTATCCGAATCCACAATCAGAGCTCTGTTTCCGTAACGACTATGAGCTACTGATCTCGGTTATTCTGTCGGCCCAATGCACTGATAAAAAAGTAAATGAAGTTACTCCCGAACTTTTCAAGGAATATCCCAGCTTTGCAGAGCTCTCAACAGCACGCATATCACACATTGAACGTATAATCAGACAAGTGAATTATTTTAAGACAAAATCTCGTAATATTATAAAAACAGCCAAGCGAGTAGAAAGCGAGTTCTCAAGTAGAGTTCCTATTGAAAGAAAGCACTTAGAAAGCCTACCTGGTGTTGGCCGAAAAACCGCAAACGTCATCCTCTCAGAAAAGGGAATCGAACCTGCCTTCCCTGTTGATACTCATGTATATCGGGTCTCTCGAAGATTAAAGCTTGCTACTCGAAAGAATCGTGAAGCAGTAGAAGAGCAGGTTAAAGCAAAATTTGAGCCGCAGTATTGGCGGAATCTCCATCACTGGCTTATTTTTCATGGGAGAAGAGTATGCAAAGCGCAAAGGCCGCTCTGTGTGAGTTGCTCAATTAACGCTCTGTGCCCCTCAAAGGATACGGCAGACTCATAAGAGAGAACGAAACAATATTGCTATTTCGGTATTTGTAACAGCTTCCGAAGACGGGATTCATGAAAGCCAATCATATACCGACTCCCAATCTGAATAACGGGGACCTTTTTCGTACCAAATTGCTCGTACCTCTTTTTCGCTGCCCCATTCTTCTCAACATCATAGCGAGTAAAGGGCACCTTATGCCTCCTTAAGAATTTCTCGGCGCTTCTGCAGGATGGGCACCACGAAGTGACATAAACCGAGACTTGCTTTCTTTTTTCTGTCTTGCTCGTAGTACGAGTCAGAACATCAAGGTGTCGCTCTTGAGCAAGAAGAAACTCATTATCATGCATCGGTTCCATGAATCTTTTCCCGAGAGGAATATTCAGGAATAGAAGCCAGACTAGAAATGGGAGTAATCGCTTTGCAGATTTCACAAAGCCTATATCTCTTCGATAGCAGCACTACTGGTTCTCGGTACCGAGGAAGGCCGAGTCCAGACATAGACAAGCCCCAGAAAGATAGCGCCCAAAAGTAGGGCTTGTGCCTGATTGGGAACGTGACCCCATAGGAGCATTCCAAAGACGGTGAACGAAATCATCGCCGTTGCCAATACTTTCGCTCTGAATGGTATGCAGCCAAACTCCTGCCAATTACAAATCGGTGGACCAAGAAGTGGATGTGCCTTTAACCATCGCTCTATCTTTTCATTTGAACGAGAGAAACATCCGGCTGAAATAATGAGAAAAGGGGTAGTCGGAAGCACAGGCAAAACAATGCCGACGATACCAATAAGCAAAAACAGATATCCACCTACAAGATAGGTAATACGCATGACTCACAACTCCTCAGGATCAAATCCTCTGTTGTCTTCTCAGTATACTGAGATTTTTCATCTCAGAGAAGGCTCAGCCAGAACTTGCACGTTCCATCATAAAAGATGCACAGAGACATCAAAAAGACTCGCAGAAGGTGATAATCCCTCCCAGAGGCCTCTTCTCGCCTGCTCCTTGTCAATTGAAACTAACTTTTCTTGAACTCAATGCCTAAAAAGAATACCGTTCTGTTTACATACTATTCGTAGGAGTCTCTCTATGCTTGGTTTTCCACTTAGCACCTTTGTTCTTGTAATTCTCTGCTATTCGACTGGGGTACTTATCGGATGGGCAATGCAGGGAGCAAGAAAGAAAAAAGCTATCGAAGAAGCTTTTCGGAGCGGTGAGGAACAAGCTCGGGAGGTCTATGAGGAACAGAAAAAAGCTACGAGCACAGAGCTACTGGAAAAACTGGAAGCAATGAAGATATCACTCGTCTCAACCTATGAAGCTTATGAGGAAGCGGTTGAAACGGTAGACAAACGACTCTCTCCTGGAGTGAAAGAAAAGCTCACGCTGACGTATACAGACGCGATCGACTTCTCACACACTGATGTAGGTTCTCAGCAAGACTCATCATATGGAACTCCTTCCTCATCGAAAGCAGATGATATGCGCTTACCTGATAAGCATTCCGTACCTCTTACAGCAAGAGTGGTGAACGAGTCTACATCAAGCGATACTTCGAAAGATTCGCATGAGCTATTACATGGCTTAAATTCTGAGCGGCCTTATTCGGATGAAGAAACAGGAACCGATCTCTTTCCTCGATGATAGTATTGAAGCGCCTCTAGTATTGAAAACAATAACAGGGAAGATAAAACACCGATTACTCATCTTTCTTTGCTTGAGTAAGGATCTCAATGGCCCATCGATCCAGCTCTGAAAGATCTTCTTCTGATTCAAAGGAGAAGGTCTCTCCGTCAGCCCAGCGACCGGTGCCGGAAAAACGATTTCCTTGGAGGGAAATTTCAACGATTCGAGCTTCGTCTCCAAACCCTAAGCCCCCGAGAAGAATATCCTCTGCCCGAGTTACCTCTTCGAGAAAATCGTCTTTCGAGGCTGGCACTCCTAAACATACCTCCTTAGGGCCACCGTTGCGTTTGTTCCACCAAAGCCAAAGGAATTTGAAAGCGCAACGTCAATATTCGCCTCACGCTTTTTATGAGGAACATAATCAAGTGTACACCCTTCACCTGGCTCTTCCAGATTGATAGTAGGAGGAACCACCTGTTCACGAAGAGCGAGTGTAGTAAACAAGGCCTCAATTCCTCCAGCGGCACCAAGAAGATGCCCGGTCATTGATTTGGTTGAACTCACCATCAACTTATGTGCAAGCTCTTCTCCAAAAACACGAATAATTGCTTGCGATTCTGTGCTGTCGTTTGCGTCAGTTGAAGTTCCATGAGCGTTAATGTACTGGACCTGATCAAGACCCAATCCTGAATCTTCAATTGCCATCTTCATGCACGATACAGCACCCTCCCCGTCTGGCGACGGAGCCGTTATGTGATGAGCATCACAAGAAAATCCATAGCCAATAACCTCAGCGAGAGGGGTTACTCCCCGCTGTAGTGCATGCTCTAATTCTTCAAGAATCAACACTGCAGCCCCCTCCCCGAGCACAAAGCCATCTCGATCCTTATCAAACGGACGTGAAGCCCTCTCAGGATCATCATTGCGGGTAGAAAGGGCCTTAAGAGCACAGAAGCCTCCGATACCAAGCTTCACAACCGCAGCCTCAGAACCTCCAGTGACCACCACATCCTGTAGACCATCTCGAATCATACGGAATGATTCTCCGATGGCATGAGTTGATGAAGTACACGCACTGGTGACAGTGTAATTGACTCCCTTAAGGCCAAGGTGAATAGCGATGTTTCCCGGACCGAGATTTGTGATCATTCCAGGAATAAAGAACGGGGAAATTTTTCGAGGGCCAGACTTCAACAACAGTTCGTGATATTTCTCTATCTGATAGAGACCTCCGATACCAACTCCAAAAATACAACCCACTCGCTCGCGGGGCATATCTGATTCGTTGAGGCGCGCATGTTTCCACGCTTCGTCACTTGCAACAATTCCGTACTGTGAAAACAGATCGAGCTTCTTCAGCTCTTTCGACTCTATAATATTTGCTGGATCGAAATTCTTTACTTCCGCAGCAATGTGACAGCTAAAAGGCTCTGAGTCGAATCGAGTAATCGGTCCAACACCCGACTTGCCATCAAGCACCGCCTTCCAACTCTCTTCCGTATTCAGTCCAACTGGGGAAACTGCCCCGAGTCCTGTTACAACGACCCGTCTTCGATTGTTCACGTTATTCCTTCTCCTTTCCTTCAAACGGTGAAACCGTATCAACGTATCTCAGTCTAATCAACATTTTAGAGCAGCTTATCGGGAAAAGGAAACTTTCCAAGCGCGGAAACCGAATAATTTTAGAGGCAGGAGGGCTTACATTTCGAGTCCCTTCCCTTCACCTGAAATAAAACGGAGGTACAATGAATATTTCTAATACAGACCCATCATCAAACGCTTTTGACAGTGCTTTTCAAATAGCAACAGATGAACTAGACAAAGCAAAGGGACGGCTAATGGCAGCGGCTAAGGCGAAAGACCAGGCAGGTATCTTTGCTGCTCAACAAGATATTCAAGCCCAAAGCCAAATCATGTCTATGCTTACCAACTTATCCCAATCGCTGCACAATCTGCTCATGAAGCTCATCGATAAGCTTAATGTACGGATGTAAGTAGCGACGAGAGTTACCGAGAGCGAGTAAATCTCGCGCGTTGCTCTCTCGGTAACTCTCCACTCAATACTAGAAGATTCTGGTTAACTCGATGACCCGAAGAATACCTTGAATATCTTGGTGCGCACTAAATTCAAATCCATCAGGCATACATTGCTGAAGAGCTTCCGACTGCCCCACTCCACACTCAAGAAAAAGCTTTCCTCCTATCGTTAAGAACTCTCTTGCACCATTCATGATCAAGGTAAGGTCTAAAAGTCCTTCTTGATCAGAAAAAAGTGCTGTTGCTGGCTCAAAAGAGAGATCTTTCGCCAGTTCCGCATTGCGCGATACATATGGAGGATTAGAAATAATACAGGTAAATATATTATCATCTACCGCTTCGAACCAACTGCCCTTCACGAATGTGATGAGGTCACGAACATCATGTCTACATGCATTTTGCGTGGCTACTGTTAGCGCTGAGGGAGAAATATCAGTAGCGATAAAACAACTCTGGAGAATTTTATTGAAGCCCTCTTTTTTCAGCCCATGAACCAAAGAACAGGTAATACAGCCACTTCCCGTTCCCAGCTCAAGACACTGAACAGGTTCCTGTTGCATGGAGATAAAACGAAGCGCGAGTTCTACCAAAAGCTCGGTTTCTGGTCTCGGCACCAAGACTGCTTGATTTACTCCGAAAGTGAGCCCAAAAAACTCTTTTTCACCACAGATATAAGCCACTGGCTCTCCTGACGCCCGCCGTGCAATCCAAGTGGTATACGAGTGAGAGATACTTTCTGGAAGTGAATCATCCCCATGTGCAATGAGATAAACACGATCAACACCAAGTAGGTGAGCAAGAAGAACTTCAGCATCAAGCTGAGGAGATTCACTTGTGCAGGCAAGAGCCTCTCGCGCTTGGCGAACTGCTTCTTTAATTCTCAACACCCTTCAACGCCTCTGCCTGATAGTGAGAAATAAGCGGATCAACCACCTGGTCAAGATCTCCGTTTACCACCGCTTCAAGACTGTGCAACGTAAGACCGATACGGTGATCGGTAACCCTTGACTGTGGGTAGTTATAGGTTCTGACCTTTTCCGAGCGCTCGCCTGTTCCAACCTGGCTTCTTCGGTCAGCCTGTCTCTCGGCATCAGCCTCTGCTTGCATCTGCTCAAAGAGTCGGGCTTGCAGAACCTTCATCGCCTTTTCGCGATTTTTATGTTGTGATTTCTCATCCTGCATCGCAACAACAATCCCTGTAGGGATGTGTGTTATACGAACGGCGGAATCTGTCGTATTCACACTTTGTCCGCCAGGCCCACTTGAACGATATACATCAATGCGAAGCTCCGTTTCATTAATCTTTATCTCAACATCCTCTGCTTCGGGTAATACCGCAACGGTAACGGTCGAGGTGTGAATCCGTCCCTGGGTTTCTGTCACGGGAACACGCTGAACACGATGCACACCACGCTCATATTTCAGTCGACTAAATGCTCCATCCCCACGAATCATCGCTATAACTTCCTTATAGCCACCCGATTGAGCCTCGCTTGTGCCCATAAGATCCACTTTCCAACCGCGATCTTCTGCATAACGTGTATACATTCGAAAAAGGTCACCGCAAAAAATTCCAGCTTCGTCACCACCAGCTCCGGCTCGAATCTCAAGGATCACATTCTTTGAATCATTCGGGTCTTTTGGCAAAAGTAACAACTTCAGATCATGCATCAAGCCGTCGATCTCTTTCTCTAGTAGAGCCGCCTCTTCTTTCGCTAACTCAACAAGCTCTGGATCTTTACCTCCAGCAAGAATCTCTTTCGATCCCTTTAACTCTTCTTCTGCTTTTCGATACGCACGGTATGTGGCAACGATTGGAGTTAAGTCTTTATGTTCTTTCGTGAGACGGGTTACTCGATCCCGATCGGAATGCACCTCTGGACTGGAAAGCTCTCTGGCAATTTCATCGTATTTTCGCTCTACTTCCTGCAATTTTTCCCACATAATCTTCTCACCTTTCAAAAGTATTTTGCCGCTAGCCTCACAACAGCAATGAACCCCACACTGCTTTTAATAAACGGGGCAATAAAAGCGATAGGTCACGGTTCGCTCTACCAGACATGGCTCTATTTGAGAGAAAAACAAAACTGACAGAACTCTGGGGATCAAACCAGACAGCACACCCCGATGGTGAAATGGCTCCAAGCGAATGTTGAAAGGGCTCAGGCGGCTCGATGCCGAAAGCGCTTTTCGTAGTCATCCATCCACACGCCCACTGATTCTCCTCCTCGGGAAAGCTGAGGAAAGATCGCACAATCTCAGGCGAGATCAGCGGAGCGCCAACCCCTCTATAGCTTCCAAGGAGTGCCTGCACTAAAATCGTTATGTCTTGAGCATTCGCAAAAAGTCCCGCTTCGCCCGACACTCCGCCAATAGTCCAGGTGTTTTCATCCCAGACCTCACCACGTATCACCCTCTTACGCCACGGGCACTCCTCCGTGGGAACAAGCAAACGGAAGTCGGGACGGATATCTCCTTTCCGTACAAGCGCATGATCAATAAAACCACTTTGACGGATGCCTAGCGGCTGAAAGAGAAATTGTTGAGCTAGCTCATTCAATCTTCGAGCCCACAACTCTTCAAGCAAAAACCCGAGTAATAAACTATTTACCTCACTGTACTGTGAGACCTGACCCGGAGCAGCTCGAGGAGTCATCCGATTAATCTGCATGAGTACCTGCTGAGCCGCACCCCTTCCAACAGCAGTTCCGAAAGGAATCTCCTTACGAATCGCGGTGAATTCCTGATAGAAGGACTCTCCAATTGGCAGCCCACTCCGATGCCGAATCAAATCTTCAATTCGAATAAGAGATTTTCCAAACGTACTAAAACCATGAATATGACGACTGACCTTATCCGTGAGCTTTATCTTGCCACCGTCAACGGCCTTCATCAGCAGTGATGTTGTGATAATGCTGCTTGTTAATGAGTCTACGTCAAACACCGACTCGCTCGTAATCGGAATACGTCCCTCTTCTCCATCCTCATCAAGAGCCGTGAAGGACTGACTCCCTTTCACGCCATTCAGATAAATCTCTTTACCCTGAGCGAGGCAGTAAGAACATCCAGGAAAAATTTTTTCTTGAACAGATGCTTCAATAAGATGTTCTACGGTATCTTGTGCTCCGCTCTCTTGCGCGACTGAAGTTGCAAATGCCATATGTTGTCTTCCTACTTACTCACTCAAAAATGCGATTACGCCCTTCATCTCTTTCACGAATGAAGCCAAACATGATGCGCTACAGTGGGTTTACAAGCGAAACTCCCTCAGGGCTACACTGTACGTCTTTTCCTATTGGAAGTGCACGATTACGCATTCCATGTCCAAAAACGTCAGTAGAATAAACTGGAAATGACCAGCGAGCAAAGAAGTGCTGAAAAACCTCCATGCAGTCTGGCCGCTTGCCTTGAAGATGGCTACATTTTGAAAAATCTCCAAGGATAACCCCTTGAAGGTTATCAAGAAGACCCGCAGCAGCGAGATGGCACAAGTTTCGGTACACCTTATGGGGAGCTTCGCCCACATCCTCGACTACCAGCAACTTGCCGCTGAACTCTGGGAGAAAGGGAGTCCCCACCATAGAACACAAAACAGAGAGGTTTCCGCCCACAAGAGGTGCCACCACGACACTTCCCGTTTTCCCAGATATCATCGTGAGCTCCTCTCTTGAAATCAACTCACGATGCCCCTCAAACAGCCGAAGCAGAGAATCCAGATTCTTACTCCGAGCCAGCGATGGAACTTCTGCTCGAAATCCTAAGAGAGAAGGTCCATGGATGAGCGTCAAGCCTTCGATGCCATACAGGGCGAGTAGTAAAACGGTAAAGTCTGAAAAACCACAAATTGCTTTTTTCGAGTGAAGAGCCTCCTCAACTTCTGCCCGAAATCCCAGATGAAGCAACTCATGAGCACCGCTTCCACCACGGGCAATAAGAGCCAGTGGTGGCTCTTCAGGGCCCTCCAAATACCGTCGCATTGCCTGCCAACGGTCTGAGGGGGCATCTGAGGAAAAAAGAAACTCTCCAGACCCGTGCGCATGGTACGGATCGATAAGGTAAGAGAGAGAAATGTCAGCGCTTTTTAAAAAAAACTCTTCGACTTCATCGCGAATTGAAGGAGCTAGCGGTGAACTAACTGAAATGACACTGACTTTCGCTAGCGCACTGGAGTTACTCAGGGGGGTTTGTGACATAAAAATAGGAATACTAAAAATATCTGTCTTTCCAATACTCTACACAAATTTTTCGTCACTGGGCAGAGCGAATTCATTTTTTTCCTGATACCCCTTGAAAAATCTCTCTGGAATGACCACCTGTAAGACGCGGGCAGGGTATCGCGCCCTAGAGGCCTTGAATTGTGGCTAAATCGCCTCCGTTCATTAGCTTTAGATCCCGTTTTCAGGTTAAGGTGCTGACTGGGAAAGGCTCCTACCGTACCCATCGCCCTATGACTTTCCCCTCGGAGATGAAGAGTTCCAAAGTGGGACTTTAGCGCTCGGAAGGTGGTGGTAACGGCGAACGGGAGGAGAACTTTTACCAGATATTTTTAGTGCAGAGGCTTTTTAGTGCAGAGCGGCTTTTTAGTGCAGAGCGGCTTTTTTAGAGGAGAAGCCGAGTAGAAGCAGAGCGAAATATCTGACGCGATTTGCCGGTACAAGCACTGAAAGCAAAGGGGCACTGAAAGCAAAGGGCAAGGTTTAAAAAGCTATTTACAATAGGCTGTTACGCATTTTCGGTCGATACCGATTCTCGTTCTTAGGCTGATTGAGAACTCTCACATATCGGCGTAAGAACGAGATTACGAATAGAAAGGTGCAGGGAATACGTAACGTTTAATGAGGAGAAGAAAGATGAGTGAAAATAGTAAAATTCGTCCACTCCAAGACCGCTTAATTGTTAAGCGACTTGAGGAAGACGAAAAGACAGCATCAGGGCTCTATATCCCAGATTCTGCAAAAGAAAAGCCGCAGCAAGGTAAGGTGCTCGCTGTTGGAAAAGGAAAAGTTCGAGAAGATGGAACAATTCAGCCAATCGACCTCAGCGTTGGTGATGTAGTCCTCTTTGGAAAGTATTCCGGTCAAGAAATCAAGGTTGATGGAGACGACGTTCTGATCATGCGAGAAGACGATGTCTACGGAGTAGTAGTTCAGTAGCATTCGTAAGAATTACGGAATGCAAGACTTTTTAGAAAGGAAAAAATAATGGCTAAAATTCTTGAATTTGGACTCGAAGCGAGAGAGCAAATCCTGAAAGGAGTACGCACCCTTGCTGACGCAGTCAAAGTAACAATGGGTCCTCGTGGACGTAACGTTGTCATTGAAAAGAGCTTCGGAGCTCCAACAGTGACAAAGGATGGGGTAACCGTAGCAAAAGAAGTAGAACTTGAAGAAAAGTTCGAAAATATGGGAGCTCAGATGGTTAAGGAAGTAGCTTCTAAGACTTCCGATGTTGCTGGAGATGGAACAACAACTGCTACCGTTTTAGCAGATGCTATCTACCGGGAAGGCCACAAGCTTGTTTCAGCTGGACACGATCCAATGAACATTAAGCGTGGAATCGATGCGGCAGTAATAGCAGTTATCGATTTCCTCTACACCCTCAGCCAAGCCACTAGCGGCAAGGAAGACATTGCGAAGGTGGGAACTATTTCAGCGAATGCAGATGCTGAAATTGGAAACATCATTGCTGAAGCAATGGAGAAAGTAGGGAAGGAAGGAGTTATCACTGTTGAAGAGGCGAAGGGTCTCGAGACAGAACTCGAAGTTGTAGAGGGTATGCAATTTGACCGTGGATACCTATCTCCATACTTCGTAACAGATCCAGATCGCATGGAATGTGAACTTGCTGACTGTTACATTCTTATCCACGAAAAGAAGATTTCGAACATGAAAGATCTTCTTCCAGTACTTGAGCAGGTTGCAAAGTCTGGTCGTCCACTGCTTATCATTGCAGAGGATGTTGACGGTGAAGCACTTGCTACTCTCGTTGTGAATAAAATCCGCGGAACTCTAAACGTTTCAGCGGTTAAAGCACCAGGGTTCGGCGATCGACGGAAAGCAATGCTTGAAGACATTGCAATCCTCACTGGCGGAAAGTCTGTTAGTGAAGACCTTGGCATGTCACTCGACAACATTTCTCTCGATCAGCTGGGAACAGCGAAGAGAATTGTCATCAACAAAGAAAACACAACGATTATCGATGGAGCTGGAGAAAGCAGCGCAATCGAAGGTCGCGTGAAGCAAATCCGAGCACAGATTGAAGAGACTTCTTCTGACTACGATCGTGAAAAGCTTCAAGAGCGTCTTGCGAAGCTCGTTGGTGGAGTTGCAGTAATTAACGTTGGTGCAGCTACTGAAGTTGAGATGAAAGAGAAGAAAGCTCGCGTAGAGGATGCTCTTCATGCAACTCGCGCTGCAGTTGAAGAAGGCATTGTACCTGGTGGTGGAGTGGCACTTCTTCGAGCAGCAAAGAAGCTGGAAGAGCTCAAGCTCGAAAATGAAGAGCAGATGTTCGGCGTAAAGATTGTAAAAACAGCAATCAGCGCTCCTCTTCGCACAATCGCGTACAATGCGGGCGTTGAGCCAGCAGTTGTAGTTGATAAAGTGCAAGCTGGTGAAGGTGCTTTCGGATTCAATGCTGCAACTCAGCAGTATGAAGATCTCGTGAAGGCTGGTGTTATCGACCCAACGAAAGTTGTTCGAAGCGCTCTCCAGAACGCAGCATCTGTTGCTGGACTCATGCTCACCACTGAGGCTGTTATAGCGGACAAGCCAGCTGATGATTCAGCTGCTGGAGCTCCTGCTATGGGCGGCATGGGTGGAATGGGCGGTATGGGTGGAATGGGCGGCATGATGTAAGCCAACCATCTATACAAGAAGCCTGTTAGAGAGGCGAAGGAAGCTTATTGTTAGCTCGGTTCCTTCCCTCTCTGACCGCTAGAAAGAAAAAGGGAGCTTTTACAGCTCCCTTTTTCTTTCTCCACAATACAGGCTACACTCCATACCTATGATACTCTCAAACTTCAAAATCCATCACCTCGGAATTCTTGTTTACGATATCGAACAGGCGATAGATTTTTATCGTTCTACTTGCAACTATAAAGAATTGCCTCGGGAACGACTCCCTCACTTTAATGTTGAAGTGGCATTTTTAATACCCGATCTCAACGACTCGTCAGCACCAACTGCCATTGAACTCCTGCAACCCATAGAGCAGAAAGGATCCATCTGGACTTTTCTTGAAAAAAAGGGTGAAGGACTTCACCACATTTGTCATGAAGTTGCTGATATCGCCCAAGAGCACGCACGACTTACCTCGGCTGGACTTCACTTCATTGATAAAGAACCAAGAGCTGGGGCACACGGTAGCACCGTAGCATTCATACACCCGAAAAGCTGCCATGGAGTACTGACTGAACTCTTACAGCCAGCGAATCAAGGCTCTTAGCTCTTGAGGAACGAGAGTCGGAATGCTCTCAACTATCTTCGAATACACGACTTTCTTCTCCAAAGCGCTTCACCGCTTGACTCCCCCTTCCCCTCTTCAGTGTGTTTGGCTAGGAGCAACACTCATGCTAGAATACGCCTCGGTAGTGAGTCTTCCTCTATTAATACTCCTTTAGAGAACGAGCATGAAAAAGAACCTGTCATTGAGCATACTAACTCTTCTTACGGGATTGGTACTTATAGCTTCTCTTGAAACGAAAAGCGTATGGGCTCAGGAAGCGATCGAGAAAACCGCTGAACCCCTAGCACAGTGTGCAGCACTTGCATCAACATGTTTCTCAAAACAAGATGCTCAACAGATCTCAAACTGCCTCTACTCAGCCGCGAATCATGCCTTCTGTGAGGGGACCATGTTAGGAAAGCTTACTTTTCAGAGATGGATTATGTCGTCTCCTGCGGAAACAAAAATAACTGAACAAAGAGCTGTTAGCTTTCTTGGTCCGCAAACCGTTGACTCGAACTGTATTCAGTACTTCGATCGAGCGTTCCAAAAAGCTTTAAATGAAGTTGAGTCTTTAGAGGGAAATATTCCCGTCCTTCAAAAAAAATTAACGACCTGCTCGGCTCAGAAAGAAGAGTTGTAGCAGCTCAGTTTTTATATTCGTACACTCGCTATATGATTACGCTAAAAGAGCAGATTACTCATGCCGCGGAACTCCTCTGCACAGGAAAAGTAGTAGCATTTCCCACGGAGACTGTTTACGGGCTGGGAGCAGACGCGACTAATGAGGTAGCAGTCAAAAAAATCTTTCAACTGAAAGGAAGGCCCACCTATAACCCGCTTATTATCCATGTCGATAACGTCTCTCAAGTGTCCGAGTACGTAACAATTACTCCTCGAACAAGAATTGCAGAGCAATTTGAACGACTACTCCCGCTCTGGCCAGGCCCCCTCACCGTTGTATTTCCAGAAAAAAAATCAACGATATCTAGCGCGGTCTCTGCGGGACTCCCCTCAGTCGGGATACGAATACCGAGCCATCCGCTGGCGCAAGCGCTTTTGCAACAAACAAATCGACCAATTGCAGCACCGAGTGCAAACATCTCAGAGTATGTCAGCGCGACAACAGCTCAGCATGTCCGGGACTGCTTCGGTGATGCGGTATATGTGCTTGACGGAGGACCTTCTACTGTTGGAATTGAGTCTACGATCATACAGCTCTCAGAAGATGGCCCCGCTACTGTATTACGACCAGGCTTCATTACGAGAGAAGCGCTTGAAAATCATTTGATGGAAGAGCTCTCTACCAGAACAGAGCATAAGGCAACTCACCAAGTAATGACTTCACCAGGTCAGCTTAAAAAACATTATTCTCCCAATACTCCGCTGTATATGTTTGAAAAGGCAGAGGCTGTGTCTCTTGTTGAGCAAACTCTAGGACGTCGAATTGGGATGATTACTATCTCAGACGGGCTTGAATTTGACTCTGCACATATCATGACGGTGCCCCTCAGTCAGTCGAGAGATCAAAATGACTACGCTAAAAATCTTTATGCAGCGATTCGAACCCTTGATAAAGCGGGTCTCGAGTTGATATTCATAGAGAAACCAACGAACGGTCCTCTTCGTGAGGCTCTTTTGGACCGTTTAAACCGAGCCACCCATCAGGATACGGAAAGACCAGTCTATGCAAGCAGGAGAGACGAGAGCATTCCAAAGTCTCTATAGGGAGTATATGTGGCTATGGTCAGTTGTTGATAATCGGTACGATTATGAGGAAGTAAAAATTCGATTTATAGAGAGAAGGCCCTCATGACAGAAAATGAGTATACAACGCAAATTGAAGGGGTTCTCATCAAGAGTCTTTGCACTTTTCCAGATGATCGAGGATTTTTTCGAGAAATCTTACGACATAGTGATGATGTGTTCTCAGAAGGAAGCTTTGCTCAATGGAGCCATTCAAAGATGACAAAAGATGTCGTCAAAGCATGGCACTTTCATCATCTTCAAACTGATTGGTGGTACCTTGCTCTCGGGGTTATTGAAGCAGTCCTTTATGATAATAGAGCTGAGAGTAAGACATATAAAAACAAACTTCAGCTCCGACTCTCGGGAGAGAATTGCCCAGAAGAACAGAATTCAAGTCTTGTCAGGATTCCCCCTGGAGTACTCCACGGATTAAAAGTAATAAGTGATAGTGCACATCTCATCTACGTTACCTCTCGCGTATACGATCCAGAGGATGAAGGAAGAATTCCCTTCAATGATCCAGATATTCCACACGATTGGGGTGACAATGTGATTACGGTACCCCGAGACCATACGCACCATATTCCCCCGTATGAACGGGCCCTGGTCCGTACCTAGCATCGAGCCACCACTGCTTTCAACGTGCTTAACCCCCTAAAATTTATGCATATAATATTTCAATGGGGGTAAGCCTTTTTTTCCTTTACCTTTCGAACGTTCGTGACGATTTCTCCTAAGAACGTGGTGATAACGCAGTGGAGAGAAACGGGAGCGAATATTATGAGTAGTCTATCAAAACTAGATAAAGATATGCCTATTCTCGTGGTGGATGACTTCAATACCATGAGACGAATCGTTAAAAATTGCCTCAAACAACTTGGGTTTACCAACATTCACGAAGCTGTTGATGGTGAAGCAGCTTGGAATAAAATTCAATCAACTCCAGTTGAATTTATTGTTTCGGACTGGAACATGCCGAACAAAATGGGAATAGATCTGCTGAAGGATGTTCGGGGAGATGAACGCTTTAAGAACATTCCATTTCTCATGGTTACCGCAGAAGCACAGAAAGAAAATATTCTGGAAGCAGCTCAAGCCGGAGTCTCAAATTATATCATTAAGCCTTTCACTGCTGATTTACTATCAGAGAAGATGGAAGCCATTTTCAAGAACTATTCTTCTTAAATACGCCAAAAGCCATGAAAGATTCAAAATCGTATTCAGCGCAGAAACATGCGCTCCATAATCTAGTACAAACCATCGTGAACGGAGAAAAAGGGTCAATCCAAGCGGCTCTTGACGAGCTGGGAGTAGGGAAAAATCGTCAATTGAAAAGCGAACTCGAGGCCATACAAGAAGGCGCCTCTTATTATAGTGAAAGACTACTACGCGAGTTTCAGTCGACTGATTCTATGGCTCAGACAAGCCTTGCGGATGCGCCAGAGAAACTGTCAGCGATTATAGAGCTTACAGAAAACTCAGCGAATACCGTCATTGGTTTGGCAGAAGAGCAAGAAAGTTCACTTCGTGAAGCTGAGCGTTACTTGCATAAGATGAAAAATCAACTTGATGCGGATCCAACAATTGCATGGAAGACCCGCGAATCATTTG
This sequence comes from bacterium, assembly GCA_009926305.1. NCBI lineage: Bacteria > bacterium. The sequence continues at coordinate 6,413 of RFPC01000033.1, read as the reverse complement.
AGACATTATATCAACGTCAACTACAGCTGATTGCATTATGTACCGCCTTAAACCAAAACATCTTAATGGCACAAAGCTATCAAGATCTTGCGGGACAACACGCAAAAAAAGTTATACGAATGATTGATAACGTAAAAAGAAATATCGTTGGATTCTTCTCTTTATTCCGAGAGAATTCTGAGACCAACGTTATCGAACTCAATGATGATTCCAAGCATACTGCGGACTCAAAAGACGAGGGTGTATCTGAAAATGAGATATCTGAGAGCCTAAACCAAGATGACGTCGATGACGTACTCAAAAGTCTCGATTTCTAGCACAGACAACACTCTCAAGATACACAACGATACTCCATGATAACCGACTGAAAAGAGCAGCCTCCCTGGGGGGCATTGAGTCGACGGTAAGACTTTCTCTGCTCACTACAGGTATATCGTGGGGCGATTCAAGTTCCTGCAGTCAGGGTCACAATCTGAAGTATCACTTGCTAAATAAGCTCAACATTTGCACGGGGAATAGTTACGAGGCTTCCATCTTCCAATCTGGCTCGTAATACTCTCGTACGAGCACCAGTTGGGATCTTCTCTTCATGAATTGGCAGCTCGACAACAGTAGCAAACCGCCCAAAGTACGGAACTCGTAGGAGACGAATTTCTGCCCCGACCTCTAAAACCAGCTCTTTCTCCCCTTGCTCGCGAGTTGATACTCCTTCGATATCAACAATGAGTTCTGGACGAACAGCTCCTGCACGCACTTGCGTTTTACCATTCATAGAGGCACTTTTGCCATCCAACCCCTCTAAAGCATCTAAGACTCGGTGTGAAATAGCTAAATCACCGAAGCCATCGGTTACGATAAGACTAAACGGAATATTCTCGTCACCAGTTAACGCAATTCCGAGCTCATAGCCGAGGAACTGAGAGAGAACCCGATCATCAATAGAGCCACAAATAAGGCCAGCGATCCCAACTCGAGAGGCTTCATATAGTGCTTCTATAGTTGGAGAGCTTCCTCCCACACATATGCTCCCCTCCGAAATGCCTGCGAAGTCAGATGGAGTAAGAACTTGATCGCTTTCAACGTCGAGAAAGCGCAGAGTGCCTTTTCTTTCGCCTCCCACCCCAAAGATTCCCTGAATAAAACATACTTCACTCGTTATTGTTGCGGCTTTGTCTTCTTCAACTTCAGAGACTATTCCCGAGATATACGCATCAATGGTTATTCGATTTGGTTCTAGTCGTAGTCCAAGATGCCCTGTCTTTTCAGCAATAAACTCAACTGTTCCAGCCTCAGGTGCTCTTGCCTCACTATTAAGCAGTCCGAAGAGCCCAGATTGATGACAAAGCAAATCATTTGTCTTAACGACATCACCTTCTTGGACCCGAAGTCCTGATAACACTTCTGAGACTTCTAGCCCCATTCGCTCCGGAAGTCTGAGAATATACAGATCTCCTGCTAACTCTGCTTCTGCAATAATTTGTTCGCTCGCTACGCAACTCCCTTTCTCTACAAGCACCTGCCCGAGTACAGGCAGCTCTCGAACTCGAGAAATACTTCTACGAGGCGATGCAATAAGTCCAGGGGTAAGTGCTCTAGACATCTTCATTCCTCTCGTCGTTGTAGAGATCTAACTGCTCAAAGAGCTGTTTCCGTAACACTTGCTCTTTAGACTCTTCCAGAAACTCTTGGGGTCGATTCCTACCATCAACAAGAATTCCAAAGGCTCCAATAGAAATAGTCTTCAAGAATACTTTCCCTGGTCCCGCTCCCACATCAACCGAACTCGCGAGTGGTTCAACGCGTAATCTTCCTTCCTTACCAGCACATTCTTTGAAGAGCGCTATTTCTCCACGCACGACAACTCCGACTTCTTCATCTTCTAAGAATATGCGACAAAGATTCTTGATTTTTTTTCGAGTTGGAAAAACTGGAACGACGGAATGTGCTATATTTACGAGACAATCATGAGAGAAAATTTCCGTCGCCGCCTCTTTGTGTATCGACGAAAGAATCCCTAAGTGGGGCATCATAAAAATTGAATCAACAGTTAACTGAGTGACACCCTGAAGCCCAAATCCTTCAAGCATCATCAGGGCTGCTTGAAGCCGATTCGGTGCATGACTTAATACCCCACCCGAACCGATTACCAGATCGAGCTTCATCAGATCTACGAGCTCATAACGATTCGTTGACTGAGAGAAAATATCCGCTATGCCTTTTTGTTTTTGTGAGCCAGCAAGCCCGACGGCTAGTGATCTATGATGCTCTAAAGAAAGTCTCAAAGCCTCCCGACACACTGCTTGCTCTAATATTAGGTCCTCTACTGTCTGTGGAATAGACGTTGGACGAATCATCTTGTTTCTCAGCCTATCTCTGATCTGATGCTCGGTTAGCGTCTCGCTAATCCATCGAGAAATATTCTCTACTCCCGCTTCGACGAGTACATTTGCTACGGAATAGCTCATACCAAGATTGGCACTCACCGTTCGATTGAATATCTGTTCTCTGGCTTCATTGAAAAAAACACTAAATACATCGGTAGTAGCACCACCAATATCAGCACATAGAATATTTAATCCAGAAGTTGTTGCGTACTCTCGCACGATATCACCAACAGCAGCCGGCGTCGGCATTACGGGAACGGGGCTCCACTGCAGAAGCTTGTTATAGCCAGGAGAATGGCTCATCACATGACTCAGAAAAAACTCATGAATGGCCTCACGTGCGGGAGCAAGATCCTCTTTTGAAAGTTCTGGACGAACATTTGGAACGAGTGACACTTGTGCTTTGTCCTCAAAAAGATCCTCAATACTCTTCCCTGCATCTTCATTTCCCGCATAGATGAGTGGCAACCGAAGAGTTGACCCAAAGCGAGGTCGAGGATCAGCTGCAATGATCATCTCAGCCATTTCCGTGACATGATCAACTGAGCCCCCGTTCACACTGCCTGCCATTAATACGATATCCGGTCGTAAGTGCCGAATTCGAGATATGATTTCATGGTCGTCACGCTCATCATCAGCTGAGAATGCTTCAAGCACGATGGCACCTGCTCCAAGTGCTGCTCGCTCCGCAGATTCCACGCTCATTTCTGGGACTACACCAGTAACCATCATCTGCAATCCACCGCCCGCTGAGCTGGTAGACAGATAAAGATCAATGCCATTTTCTCCATCTTTTGAACAAAATGGTGGCGTTTGTGATTCCGCAAGTATTCTACGGCCACTAATTTCCTGAATTTCTGCAAATGCGTTCAGTGCCCCTACTGTGACATCAGCAACCGGCTCTTCGACTGTTGTAGGAGCCTCTCCGCGGCATGTCTTACGCCATCCAGATGGAGTCTTTTCAAACAAAAGAGCCTTCGTGGTAGTCGAACCACAATCTGTAATCAAAATTACCTCAAGACTCTCTATGTCAATTCTTGTTTCATTCATGCGAAAAGAGTTCCAAGTGTTGCTATCCACTCAAGGATCAAAAACTGAAGACGCTCCACAAGCAATGCCATTCTTGCCATTACCGTTGAGCCAAAAAATGCTCCAAAACATACCATCATGAGCCAACGACCTGAGAGCGAGATGCTTTTTCCTCCTTCACTTACAGCCCGAAATGTAAAGAAGAAATAATACATGACAGAGAGAAGGGTAATTAAGAAAATCCAATTATTTAGTGTAGAAAACCAAGCAAAGTTTCCTTCATTAAATACAACCAGCGGGCGGAAGCTTCCTGTTAATTGCGGTACCATCTCTGCAAAAAAACCTTTAAATGCCAGCCCCCCGCTATAGCCAAGCGAAAATCCGATAACAAGCTTCGCTAACCAAGCATATCGCTGCGAATAAAGCGCATAGTAAAGAAGTCCGAACATCATTGGAGCAAGGTACAATAAAAGCCAATAGTTATAGGCTTCCGACATTGTTCCATCTGGATACGTAACAATTGTCAGACCCAGCATTGGCTCTAAAATCTTCGGCCAAAGAAAACTCTTAAAGACAAGGACCGGGAAAAATCCAGCAGCAATTCCTATAAAGAGATGCTCAAAGAACCGATAGAAAGGATTTTCTTTTATAAGAAAGCTATAAATGGCAAGCGTTGCAATTCCACCGATGAGAATTGTTGCAGTATCCCAGTTCATATGGCCGCCCCCTCTTTGACCATACGTCGTTGATACCAGCGATAGACCTCGCGGAGATTCCCGATAATAATCAGAAAAATAATCATAAGATGAGCAACTCCAAGCGCTGTATTGGTTACAAGTGCTTTGTCATTCGGCCGCTTAGGATATTTATCTTTCAAGAGCTTTGAATACCAGGCAGCCCCGGCAATTCCCTCTAAGAGTCCATTGAGCTGTCCAGAGTCAAGATAGATATAGGCTTCTGGTATCGTGATGGAGGTACACCCATGGCCAAAGGTAGGGATAAACCCCTCCTGCTGAAAAAACTGAACATAACTGTCAAATACTCCGACAAGACCCGTGAATTGACCCAAGAAACTCACCTGACGAATCGTCATGATTCGTTGAAAGATTGGAGTATTCTTCAGTGGAGTACCAAAGATATCTTTCTCCAGCTCAGCCCGTAGGTCTTTCGATTTAGCAACCGATTGAAGAAAGAGCGCATTACCGGGCCGATACCCAAGATTGACCCAATCAACACCATATTCAAACTGATAGCTCGAATCCTCTTGCGCCAGCCGCTCTACGACTCTGTCGGGAATTGACTTTAAAAAGCCTTCGCCCGGCGCATAAAGGGTAAATAGGGCAAATGGGATTCTCTTTCGAAATAGATGTTCAATTATGACTTCAGCTTGAGGCTCATTTTCAGCCTTTGTATTCGGTCCAAAATCTAACGCTAATAGCGCAATCTGATCCTCTTTTTTCTCTAGCGTATCAATAATATTAAAAAGAGTAGACGCCGACTTCATTTTGGCTGGCCTCATACTTTGTCGAAAACAAATGGGAAGGCTTACGACTATCAGTACCACTAAATAAATAACCTGTCTTTCAAATGAGTGCATGGCTCTTACTGCCCCCTTCGAGAAGAGAAGCTTTCAGACTCAATTGAAAACCACATACGAAACGCCATAACGAGTCCTGCAATCATTGCTCCTATCTTAATAGCTCGAAAAGCCGCTGTATTCGGAACTTCCAATAGCCACTGTCTTATATTTGGCAGGTCTTCTGAGACATATTCATAAAAAGAAATCTGACCAAGCATTACAACAACTGCTGCAAGCATCATCAGCAAGCTTTCGACACTACGAATACGAAATGCCCTGTATGCGGCTGAAGCGATATACACCCCTAACAATGAGAACATCGCTGAACCAAGCGAAACAAAGAGCCCCTCAAAGAAGAATAAATATAATTTATTCCCTGTTGAATGCTCATACTGAATGCGAAGTATCTTTTCAAAGATTACTCCTACCTCTGTTATACGCCTGCCCAATAAGAGAATCTGCTCATCTGCTGCTAAATCGTCTGCGGTGATTCCATCCGTAAGCAGAATAGCTTCATTTAATTCTTTCGTTAACTCTTGCAAGCGCACCAGCGATACTTCTTCTAAAGACTGCGATAACGTTTTGATGGCTTTCTCATGTTCTAACGAAATATTTTTTATGGTGACTTCTACCGCTTCATGAAGCTTATTTATGCGATACGTTCTCGGTGGGACATCTTCTCGTCCATTGGTAGAATCCTCGACAATGACCTCAGCAAACTTACCGAGATGTCGACACTCGCGATTTCTTTCTGTCACGCTGAGGCTATTCAGCCAGTCCTGACCAGTGACGGTCATCATAAGCACTAGACCGGATAACAGCGCGGCACTGTAAAGCCAATCTCGTCTTCGAAATACAACCCGCGTACCATGCACACGAAATAAGTTGATAATTCCTAGCCCAAAGGCCATTGTTCCAACAACAATAAATCCATTGCTAATCTCATCGTGTAGATCTGCAACACCAGCTGCTTCTAAGACAGACTTCGGAAGAAGAAATTCTAAAAAGAAGTAAACTCCAGCAAGAAACGTCACCAGGCGGATTAAACGGCCTCTAAATCCTTGTTCCTTCATCAGCTGCCATCTCCTGAGATACCGAAAAAGCTAAATAGCTCTACCCACTGGTATCGGAGTATCGCTTCAATGTTTATAATCTGGGCATCAGGAAAAACACTATTCCACGTTGCAATCAAAACACCAGCAATTATCAGTATGACAAAAATGAGTTTTGCTACATCTTGACCAGCCAGACTACCGAGTTGTACCGGCTCACGACTCAGATAGGCTGATGAGGCATAGAGCTCCTCACCTATCAGGGTATAATCGGCAGTACAAATGAAAAAAGGAACTTGCTCTGGGCTAACACTAGCAGCAACCTGCATCGCGCCTACTTGCTGACCAGCTTCAGCAAGTATCAAAGAT
>RFPC01000032.1 GCA_009926305.1 bacterium | reverse complement strand
TAGCATACCACGTGCCGTAACGATCATCTCCCCCTGCTGCTTCCGCTGCGGGAGCGCTCCTTTCGCATGCCGTCTCTATCGGGAGGTTTTACGTGGGCAAGTTGTAAAACAGCCGCCCCACGAAGAAAGGAGCGGCCTTCGACAAAATTCCTATATCTAGCCCCTGAACTATTAGAACTGAGACCAGATATACTGATTCGTGACCTCGTGATGAAATCGGACTTCTTCTGTTTTTACGAGTGTTCCGAGTTCTCGAGGGCATCGGTGAGCCGAAGCAAGCTTTTGCTCGACAAACTTCTCTTTGTTCTCTTGCCCAAGGAGCTCTCCCACAAAGTTGCTCCCTTTGAAGTGTCGAATAGCATCGTAGATATTCCCAGGCAGAAAGCGGGTTCGCGAGCGACGGTTCTCTTGTACTTCTTCCTCGTTGACTGGCCCAGTCATTCCAGTTTTGATCAAAGCATAGAGTGCAAGATATGGGTTTGAATCTGGTGCAACAGTCCGAACTTCAATTCGAGCTGAATTTTTGTTGCCAAGAGGAATGCGCACCATTGAAGTTCTATCTACTGCCGAGGATTTAATCTGATTTGGAGCTTCGAAATTTGGATCGAGTCTCCGATATGCATTAACACTCGAGTTCAACGTGAGACAAATATCATTCGCGCTGTACAAGAGGCGATCGACAAAATCCCATGCAAGAGGAGAAAGCCCATCTTCACCATTCCCGTCAAAGAAGAGGTTTGTTCCATCTTTTGAGATAGAGATATTCGTGTGCATACCGTTTCCATTAATCCCTGCTACTGGCTTTGGAAGAAAGCTAGCAGTGCAGCCCATGCGAGCAGCAACTTGCCGTGCCATCAGCTTATAGAGTTGCACTTGATCCGCTGCGATCAGGGCATCGCAATACTTATAGTTCAACTCGAACTGAGATGGTGCCACCTCTGGATGGTCCTTTTCATTTTCAAATCCGAGTGCGCGTTGCGACTCGGCAAAGCTATCGATGAAAAGCCGTAAGGTGTCTGTCGCAAGAGAGCTGTAATATCCTCCCTTCGAAACAAGATCAAAACCTTCATGGCTTGTGTAGTTTCGCTCAGCATTCTCGCCTTTAAAGAGAAACCCTTCGCATTCAACAGATACGTTTGTCGTCAGGCCTTGACTCGAGCGAAGCTCTTCGAGGTAGTTCTTGAGCCGTCCGCGAAAATCACTGGTATATGGAGAGCCATCTCGGTCTTGAATGAGTCCAAAGCAGATTACTTTGCCCGCTGAGAAAACATCTGCTGGCACCCATCGGAACGATCCCCAGTCTGGCATCAGTCGAAGATCGGATGCATTAACCTGGGTGAATCCTCGGACTGAAGAGCCATCAAAGGTAAGGTTGTCGTATGATTCAAGGAGAAACTTCTTGTCATAGTCGAGCATATGGAGTTTTCCCTCTATATCGGAAAAACAGATGGTGACCGCCTTTAGACGCTTCTCGTCAGTGAGGTATTTCAGGTAGTGTTCTCGGAGCTCATCCGGATTGGTGTATCTCGCCTGACGCTCTTTCGCCTCGAGATTGAGCTCTTCCAGCTCTTCATAGTTAAAGGATAGGTGGTTTCTTAAATCTTCTGGATTAGTCATGCGTCCTCTTATGCTAAAAATAGAGTTATTTATGCTAAGTATACCATAATTTATGATAATGAAAGCGAATATTATTCTAAATACTATCATATTTATATTAGAGAGGTGTGAGTCTTATCGGGCACAATCAAACGCCTCAGATTTGTAACTCCCTGTAATTCCTCAAGACAATCGCTCTGCTGTTTTAGTGAATGAAGCTCATTGATGGGTGTGGGTTTCGGTAGGTGGGAAGAATTTGCGTGTGTTAGGGTGGTGTCTTTACGAGAGCGCGATACTCTTCGTTGGTAGAGGGGCGGCGCCGCGTGTCGTCGGCAATGGTCTCGCTGGCAACGGCCCTTGGTGCGCTCTCAACCGTGAGATTGTTCACAGATAACTTTTCAAGTAGGAGCGTGTGTTATGCTTGGTTCTATTCGTAGTCTTAAAAATTCCTCCGTCGTTGTTTTCTTGCTTATGATTTTTGTCTCGGGACAAGCAAGCCTTCTCCGAGCAGATGAGTATGTTACGTGCGAGTCTAAAAATGACAGAAGATCGTACTGTAATGTAAGCGGAATTCGGGACTCCAATATTGAGCTTGATAGAAAGCTCAGTAAATCACCGTGTATTGCAGAGCAAACATGGGGCACTGATAGCCGTGGAATCTGGGTAGATGGCGGGTGTCGCGCTGAGTTTCGAGTCACAAGGCGATATTCTAGCCATGGAGGAAGTTGGGGCGGACATAAGCATAAAGACTTGGAGTATGAGAGAGAAAAGCTTGAGCTAGAGCAAGAGCGTCTTGAGTTTGAGAAAGAGAAAGCGAAACACGAGGCAGCAACTGCTCAGGCTCCGGATGTTTGCCCGAAGGGTTTTCGTCCAGGTCGGTGTGAGAAACGGGAGCGAAAGAAGGGGTGTAAGGATATGAGAACTGAGCGAGGGCTTGGCTGCAGGACAAATTAGAGGATCTTCGCTCTCTGTTCTCTTCGTATTTTTAAGAGCCGTATTGCTGTACGGCAGACATTCTTCTGTGGTTAAGAACGAGATCTGAAACGATGAATGGGGGGCGGAAGAGTTTAAAGGAAGGCAAAAACCTCTCTCAAAAGGTGCGCTTCGGCCTTTCATTCTTATCCTGTGGCATCGGGCTTGTCGCTATCGCGCTACTGGTTTTTTCACGTTCTATTCTCTGGGGAGAATTTGTATTCGAAGATTTTAATCGTATGCGAGAAGGCTCTATGGGCATGGGGTCTTCCGCATCTGTATTGCATTTCCGCCCAATAGTTGTCCTCTCGTATTGGTTGCAATCGCAGTTCGAAGGAGCTATCACCCCACATGGAAGTGTTTTTTGCAATGTTCTCCTCCATGCCCTCAATACCCTGCTCTTGTATGTGTTCTTAACAAAGCGTTCCTTTCCTTCTCTTGTTTCTTGTAAGGGAAGAAGCCTTTCAGCCTCGTTTGGAGTCGCCATTTTATTCGCGGTAAATCCGATACACACGGAGGCTATTGTTAGTGGAATGGACAGTGGGCGTGCTGAGCTGCTCGCATTCTTCTTTGGCTTTCTGGGAATTTTGGCTTTTTCGCCGCAAAAACAGAGCCTATTGCCCTGGGTGTTGTTTTTTCTTGCTGCTCTTTCAAAAGAAAGTGGAGCGCTTTTTCCAGTTCTTGCTATTTCTTCCTCTTGGTTTCAAGGAGAGAAGCCTTCGTTTCTGAAGTGGATAAAGCCGTTTTGTGTCTTCATGCTCATGCTTTTCGTTGGGCGTTTGGCAGTGACGGGAGCTATTCTCCAGAGTGACGTCATTCACTTCGTCGAAAACCCTCTGGCTTCACTTCCTTTCGAAGAAAGGCTCTTCAATAGTATTTTTTTATTGGGCCGATACCTCGCGATTATAATAGTTCCCTTTCCACTGAGTGCAGATTATTCCTTTGCAACGCTTTCTCCAGTCTCGCTAAGCGGCGCTTCCTCGATCGTTTCATTCGTGTTTATTGGACTTGTTGCTACGATATTTTCTCTCGGAGCATTCATGCTTCGCACTCGTTCCATTGCTAGCTTTGCACTCCTTTGGTTCTTTCTCGCCTTTATCCTTACCGCAAATATTCTTTTTCCGATCGAAACAATCTTTGCTGAACGGCTCGCCTATACCCCTAGTGTCGCAGGGAGCCTCTTGCTGGGATGGTTCTTGCTGCTTGTGCGTGATACGTATCCTCGCAGTGCTGTCGGGGCGTTTAGTGTGGTCGTAATTGCCCTGACCGCCTTAACCATACACTATCAGGGAGCATGGCAAAGTAAGGAGAAGCTTATCGAGCGGCAGGTGGCGTTATTTCCAAATAGCGTAAAAATGCAGGTGAACTTAGCGGTTCTGAGGTCTGGGCAGGGCCACTTTGATATTGCAGAGGAAGCGGTAGAAAAAGCACTTTCGCTTTATCCAGCCTCATCAGATGCATTGCTGCTTCGAGCGCGTCTCTATGCCGCCCGTGGCGATAATAGTGGCGCAAAAGAGGCTTTGCAGACCGCACTCTTCCATGATCCGCTTCATCTTGATGTAATAGAGATGTTCGTAAATATTCTTCTCAAAGAGAGGCAGTTTGAAATAGCACTTCCCTTGCTAGATAGAGGGCTCAGTCAGAACCCTTTCCACGAAGGGTTACTGAGTGCGCAGTACAGATTCAAGGTAGCAACAGAGAATCTTGCTGGAGCATTAGAGGTTCAGAAAAAGCTTGAGGCCATTGGTTCTGATGATCCAGACTTTTTGAGGATCAGGGAGCAGATTCGCGAGTTAATGCGCGAGAAGATAGTTCTTGATGAACAATCAGTAAGTGAGAATGTTGTAACGCCGAGTTATCCCGAGTGACTTTTGAATCTGATCGCCTTCTTCTCTGATGAGGAGGAGCGATTGAGAATTCGGTAAGATTGACACCGCTTAAAATGACAGCGTAAGAGGACCGGGAGTTACGAAAGCTTCGGTATTCGACGATCAAACGTTTCTCCCCCTTTACTGTAGGTAGGCCCGCCGAGTCGGCTTACGGGAGCAAGTTTCTCATACAGAACGACACCATCTTGATAGCACTCTTCTTGAATATGAATATAGACAATTTCGCCGACGATAATTACGGCAGAGCCGGGGCTACCGTCCCCAACCGGAACACGGCTATAAAGTGTACACTCGAAGCTAACGGCTGATTCAGCGACTCGGTCGGGACGCACCACCTGAGACGGTACAGCGGTAAGCCCCACCGCTTCCATCTCATTTACACCGTAAGGATACTCGGCGGCAGCCTTAACAACTGGTTCGATAATCCACTCATTGGTTGTATTAACAACAAACTCCTCGGTTTCTTCAATATTTCTGAGCGTATCCTTCTTTGCCCCATCTCTTCCTATCGCACACGAGAACATAAGGCAGGGAGGTTTGCTTGATACTCCATTATAGAAGCTAAAAGGAGCAAGATTCCCGACGCCTTCGCTGCTGCATGTGCTCACAAGAGCAATGGGACGCGGGACAATTATGCTTACCATCAGTGTATAGATCTCGCGTTGTGAGAGAGATTTGGGATCTATGGCTTGAGTGGTGTTCATATTATCTATAGCGGGGTGGTTGTTACGAGCAGCATACCTACTCTCATTTCGTGAGAAAAGATGTATTCGGGGTGTAACATGACGAACGTGGAAAGGTTTGCTTATTCTATTTTTCTCTATTTCCTGTTTTTCATTTCATTAGGCATAATGTGGGCATTGGAGAAATGAGATAGTAAGCCTCATCTCACAGAAACGAGAAGAGTTAGGAGGAAGTGTTGTCAGAGCATGGGCTTGAATCAATCGCGCTAGTTTTATTTCTCGCTATCAGTGCACAGTGGTTGGGATGGAAGTTTCGGACCCCTTCAATTATTCTCCTTCTTGTATTCGGAGTGTTGGCTGGACCGATCTTTGGTCTACTCGAACCAGACGTAATCTTGGGAGATCTCCTTACTCCACTTGTCTCGCTTTCGGTTGGGCTTATTCTCTTTGAAGGCGGACTCAGCCTGCGGTTCGCGGAAATTCCCGGTCTGCAACGGGTTGTCTTTAGCTTGATCAGTCTTGGAATGCTCTCAACGTGGCTTATTGGAGCTTGGGCAGGATACCACATCCTCGGCCTTGATTTTCAGCTCGCGGTGCTTCTTGGTGCAATTCTTACGGTTTCTGGACCAACCGTCATTATCCCTCTTCTTCGAGACATTAGACCAAAATCGAATCTTGCCTCTATTTTAAAGTGGGAGGGGATTCTTATTGACCCTATCGGTGCGCTCCTTGCCGTTCTTGTCTTTGAAATTATTATGCATGGAGAGATTCTCTCGGCTCCGACGCATCTGCTCGGTGGAATCTTAAATACCATAATCATCGGTGGAGTAATTGGAGTCCTCGGGGCGTATCTTCTGATTTATCTCATACAGAGATTCTTACTACCAGATTATTTACAAAATCCCTTCTCGTTTTCACTTGTGATTATTGTATTTGTCTTAGCGAATATGTTTCAGCGAGAGGCAGGACTTTTTGCAGTGACTCTCATGGGAATTATCCTTGCAAACCGCTCAACTCTCGTAATCAGGCATATCGTAGAGTTTAAAGAAAATCTGCAGGTCTTGCTCATAGGAGTTCTTTTCATTCTCCTTTCCGCACGACTCGAGCTGAGCCACATACAGGAACTACAGTGGGGAAGTATTTTATTTCTCTTTATTATGGTTTTTCTTGCCAGACCTATCGCCGTTCTGATCTCAACCGTGGGCTCTGAACTGAAGTGGCGCGAGCGAATTTTTCTTGCATGGGTAGCACCCCGAGGAATAGTAGCTGCAGCGGTTGCATCACTCTTCGGACTTGAATTGGAGGCGGCTGGAGTAGAGGGGGGAAGTGCTCTTGTTGCCTACACCTTTTTTATGATCGTCAGTGCCGGCTTCCTTTATGGTCTCACCGCAGGAAGGGTTGCTCGTTTCTTAGGCGTGCAGCAGAACGCAGCCCAAGGGATCCTTTTCCTTGGCGCTCATCAGGCAGCGCGCTCGCTTGCCTTTCAAGTTCAAAAAGCTGGCTTTCGAGTTCTTTTAGTGGATACGAATTGGGAAAACGTTTCAGCAGCAAAACTCGATGGTTTGCCAGTATTTTATGGAAACATCCTCTCAGAGCACCTTGTTGAGGATATAGATCTTGATGGTATCGGACGTCTTTTTGCAATGACTCCGAACGATGAGGCGAACTCGCTTGCTGCTCTGCGGTTCAGTGAGCACTTTGGTCGAGCAGGGGTATATCAATTAGCCCGCGATGGAGGACAGGTTGGAGAGGTGACAAAATCTCAAGCACATCACTTAAGGGGCAGGTCATTATTCCGAGGAAATCTCACCTATCATTCTTTCCTTGAAGCGCTTGAGGGCGGTGCAGAGATGAAAAATATTTTAATCTCAGAAGAATTCTCCCTCTCTGATATAGAAGCAAATTATCCACGGCTCTTCGAGCCACTCATGGTTGTTGATGGTGATACGCTATCCGTAGTCACAAAGAATTTTGCAGCCCAACCAAGAGTCGGACAACGGATTATCGCTCTCGTAAGAGAGCAATAACCCCGATTAACGTGCTTTCTCGAAGATAATCCAACATCGAGAGAACTCCTCATCGGGAGACTCGTAAAACGGGCTATCGGCGATCTTCTTCCTTTGTTCTGAAAACGAGACTTCGTGCAGAGGAGTGAAGAGTTGGCGAACCGTTTGTCGCATAATTGGAAAAGGCGGATGTGAGGCTGAAAACTCTCCAACATCGAAGAATTCGAGAAAGAGCCGACCGTGTGGAGCAAGAAGTGACATAATCTTCTCTACATATTGAGCCCTTCTCTGAGGCTCAATTGCAACGAGCGCCGCACGATCATAAATGAGATCAAATTGTTGATCTATTGAACAGGCAAAGAAGTCCCCTTCGATTAATGAGAGTCTTTCTGCTTTCCAGGTAGTATGTGTAGAAGTGGTGGTTTTTTTGAAAGTCAGCTCTGAGAACAACTGTTCTCGCAATTCTCTGATTGGCGATGGGATGAGATCAATCGCGGTTACCGTGCATTGATGCTCATGGAGAAATTGTACTATCGGTGAATCGCCGCATAGTGGGACGAATGTGCGCAGAGAATTGTTCGGCAGGTCGTGTGATGTTACAGGAGCTCCTTCCGTCAAGCGCTCAGCAATATATTCAGGGATACGCTTTATGGCGAGGTCATCAGAGCCTTGATAGCTCCAAGGGGTATGAGCATTTTTCCAACAATCGCTCCAGTAATCGTTCATAGTTATAGTCTATCACTTCAGAGGGAAGAGTTGCTGAAGAAAGTCGCTGGTTCCACAAAATATAAGCGTTTGTATTTTGTGAATTCGAGTTTGAGGGATTGGCTGAGGTTTTTTCTGACAAGCGTCCCCTATGAGCTCCCATCAGAAAAAAGCGGTAGCGCAGACACTTTCTCGCAGATATCAGCAGGGTACCTGTGAGCTCTAGCGGTTCGAAGCCCAGCTTGGTAGCTCCAGACAATTTCATGGTCGGGAGTTACCTCAAAGATTCGACCAGGTACATCCTCAGATATCAACGTATTGCCATTTGCTAACCGCTGCGCTCTCCCTGCGGCTGCACTGTAGAAATCTGGACCATCGCTGTAACGCCATACTACTTCACGAGTTTGAGGATGAATCTCGAGAACTTCTGATTCTAATGTATCACGCCCATTATTGAAGATGAGAATATTGCCTGCTCCGGGTAGATCGCGTTCGATCATGATGCCCTCGTGACCGCCCGAAAGACGATCGTTAAACTCCCAAACAATCTCGCCAGATGAACGAGAGATTACCACCATGCTAGACCAGTTTCTGAGCGTGAGAATAATATTGCCAGGAGTAAATCTAGTATCCCCACTTTCGTGCCATTTATTTTCAGGGATGACCGAAATTCCATTCGAATGAGTCCAGTCAAAAACGCGGCGTTGATCCGTTATGCTCTCTGGTAATGGTTCGCATGGATTTTTTCCACACGAATTCAGATCAAGGTAATCATGGGCATTCCACTCCCACACGGTTTTCCCCTCTGGAGAGATTTCGCGAATGGTGTCGGTGCGAATTTTGGAATTTCTCTTTGCAGGATCTTCTATGCTCTGTTTGGCGCTTTTCGGCACGAGGCCCCGAAAGAGCACTAACGTATTCCCATTTTCAAGCCGTTGGACGTCATGGTGCGCTGGGCCTGGGGCCTTGTATTCCCAGACAACATTTCCGCTCCAATCATATTCCCGCACAAAAGGTCGAAGAGCATCCCATTTTTCTTGACTCCAACCCCATTTCGTTCCGTGCACTACGAGCGCATTACAGTTTGGAAGAAGTCGAGTTCTTGCGGCATCAAAATCCCAGGTTTTTACAACCTCTCCTGACATATTCACCAGTCGGGTTTTTGCTGAACCGGATTCTCCGAAGAGAGTGAAGCCTGGCAGAGCTTTCGTTGGGGACACTATGGCTTCGCCCTGCTGTTCCTGAAGCATCTGAGCAGCTTTTATATCTTCATTGCCTGGTGTAAGAGGCGTGTTCTCCTCGGTAAAGATCGCAACTGCAAAAAAAATGAGAACGAGGATGGATAAAAGAGCTAGCTTTTGATGCGAATTCTTTATGGACATAAATTTCTAGTCGGCTCAAGATTTATATTTGTACCCTAACGCTAAAGATACCTTGAGAAAAGGGCTACAGCGCACATTTCGGTACGAGGCAAAAATGTTTGTTCAAGGCGCGTCTTGAGATTTGAATACACGAAAGCCATCCGGAGCTGTTATTTCGCTTAGTTTCGACTCTTCTATAATATCTTCAGAGAAATACTTGTCGAATTTGTGGGTTTCAATAATCAGGCCGTCTACGGATGAATCTTGAGGAAGCAGGCGCATCTTCGGCCTCGTCATAAGCTTAAATTGGTCTACCTGTTGAGGGGAGAGCTTCTCGTCCATTCTAATCCAAAATTGATTTTCGAGGCCTGAAACAGGAAGGAGAGAGGTTTCAAATAGGAAGCCTGGCCACTGACTAATAATCCGCGAGCCTGGCGTAAACTGTTGGTTAAGAAACTCTGAAACCTCAGTAACGGTTGATAGGGTAAAGGTTTGACGGTTCTTTTGGTCAATGCCTTTTACGCCTTGCCCAGAAACAGTAAGTCTTTCGAATGTTTGGGGAAGCATAATGAGAGTTGTGGCAGTCAGAAGGGATAGCAGGCTAGTCGCCACCCACCTCTTCCAGGAGGCAGTCGCTACGCCAAGGATGAAAAACGGCATGCATGTTGAGAAGTACTGAAGGTGAATAGGGGTAGGAGTGAGATAGCAAGCAAACAAGACAAGACCGAGAGAGGTCGGGAGTGGCGGCAGCTTACCTTTACAGACCGCTACGAGAGCTATCACGCAGTTCAGCCAAAAGAGGAGAGGAAGACATGGGCTTCCGAAGGTATTCGTTGAGTCTAATCCTAACGCCCATCGTACAACCTTTACTTTTAGCTCCATTGCGATCTCGTGCGGACGGTGATTTCTGCTCAGATGGTAGCCCAGGTTGTTAAACCAGTATGAGGTAATGTCATGCAGCAGAAAGAGCATGTGTGGGAGCGCTGACAGCACGAGTCCGAATGTGAGGGCTTTCAAAGCCTTGAGACGGCTCGCGTTGGATACATGAAAAAAAACATAAATGAAATAAACAGGGATGAAAGCGAAGTAAAAGAGGCGAACTCCTATCGCGATTCCTAGGAGGAACCCGCTGATCAGTACGAGTCGAGGTATCAAGTGTTTGTCTGCATGATAAAGAGCGTAATAGAGAAGAGCACATGAGGCGATCAGGGGAGCGCCAGAAAAAACATACGTTTTACTCACCGTGAACCAATACAAAATCTCTGGTGCTGTAATAAATAGTGCTCCAGCGAGGAGTGCTATCGACAATGAGCGCACGCGCCAGAGGAATAAAAAGAGAATAGCGGCGATGCTAGAGGCCATACTTGCTGCAATTATCCGAGAGGTAATCCAGCTTTCCCCGAGGAGAGATATCCAAGTGGCATGAAAATATGGAAGTAGGGGCATTTGAGGGTAAAAGAAGTCTGAGTAGGGGAGCATGCCGTTTGCAACGAGTTTACCTGCTAACAGGTAAAATCCTTCGTCTGCCGCTATAAACCGGTGAAGAGCAATTTGGGAGAAGAGAAGAAAGCTTATCGCGGCGAAAAGAACCGTTACCGAAATCTTAATAGCAGTGGCTGAGAGTGGGATTCGCATGAAATAGAGCATAAAAAATGATTTCAACAAGCGCGACTACAATAAGCGAACTGTAGATAGTTTCATAGAGGACAAACGGGGTAAAATCATTTTGGGTATTGAATTCAAGATTGAGATCTCGAGATTTATCGCACATCAGACCACGTTCTATGGCTCTAGGCGCATTGCTGTAAAAAGATCTCGTCAACTAGATATACGGTGCTACGTGGGACTTCCAAAACTCCAGGGGCGACGATGGGTATCGCTGATCCCATGCACCTTCTCCTTTTTGAAAAACCCCAAGCTGAGCTAGTGCAATTGAGAAAGCGTTGACTCTGAGCGTATCCCTTTGATCTCTTCGTGTCGTTGAAGGAGGGAGAGAGGAGTGGTGGTACCACATGCAATCGGGATTGCCTCGATGAAGAGAAGTCCAGGCCCTAATAGGACAAACGGTGTAATGACCATCATGAAGAACTGCATGAGAATGAAGTTCCTCCGTCTTTTCTTGTAGGTCTAATTTCAGGAGTTCTTCGCGCCTTTTGCCATGAGGGAGTCGAGAGAGAATCTTTGTGATTTTACTTTCGGATCGGGCTTGTATCGCTTGTTCGCTCCTTTTCACCTCTTGGGTTAAGACCGAGGTCACCATGGATCGGCGGAGAAAAAACTTCATTCGTTCGGTCAGAATCGTCATGACATCAAGTTGATCGCATGGGGCCTGGAACGCCTTCCCTGCGAGTTCTGCGATGCGCTGGATCTCTTTCCGATCGTGTTCGATCATGGGAGTAATATCTTTCCATTCAAGCACGTTCTTATTTTTGAACTCATCCAGATGGAACACTTTTTTCTCTCCATCTCCGATATGATTTGCCAGTGATTTGCCAGGCACTAAGATTTTGGGAGTGCGTGTCAGATATTCCTCAATAGATTTCTCTATAATCGCTGATGCTTCTTTTGCTAACGGTGAACGTGGAGGTGGAAAGAGTGTCACCGCAGCGTTTGAGACTACACTTTTCTCTTCGTGTTGTGGCAGAGGAATTCCGCTGAGAGTAGCCCTTTCCCCCACAAGTGGCTTATGAATTTCCATCGTTCGTCTCTATAAAGCTCTACAGAAGACGTTATGGAGAGTTTTTAAGGATTGATGCATGAAAGAGTTCGAGAAGTTTGATCTGAGAAGAAAAAAAATGGTGTGAGAAGAAAAAATTAGTGCAAGAAGTACGCAAAATTAGGAGAAAATAGGGAATGAGGAGAAACGGAGGGAGAGGGATTCGAACCCTCGATACGCGTTAACGTATGCTGGTTTTCAAGACCAGTGCCTTCAACCGCTCGGCCACCCCTCCAGTTTTCACAGATATCTTTTATCTGCCTGAAAATACTAGACCAATGATGCCTCAATATGCAAGTCTTTGCCCTTTGAAGTCCGAGGCAAGGTTTGATACATTCGCGGCTTACATTGTTTAGCACCCTTAGCTCAGCTGGATAGAGCGTCTGACTACGAATCAGAAGGTCGGGAGTTCGAATCTCTCAGGGTGCGGTTCCTACCAAGAGACAAGGAAGGAGCATGGCCGATGTATTCAGATTGGTGGAGAGGTGACCGAGTGGCTGAAGGTGCTCGCCTGCTAAGCGAGTGTACAGGTAACTGTACCGGGGGTTCGAATCCCCTCCTCTCCGTTCAAGTTTTTTTCTGAATCGCGCAGCCCGCTTTCTGTAAAAGAGAAAACATTCTGTGTCAGTGGCACAGACTTTTCTTCTGAGTTTGATGGAGCTGTTTGGAGAGGTGGCCGAGCGGTTGAAGGCGCACGCTTGGAAAGCGTGTATACGTTAACGCGTATCGAGGGTTCGAATCCCTTCCTCTCCGTTCCCTTTTGTTTCCGTGTTGGTTTTTCTTGGCAAGGACCCGTGGAACCTCCGAGCGAATAATTTTGATGAACTCCGCAGCTTCACCCTTTTAACACATGAGTATAGAAGAAAAAGATGTCTCCTTCATGAAAGAAGCGCTTCGTCTTGCGCAAGAGGCTGCTGCTCGTGGAGAAGTTCCTGTCGGGGCGGTTCTCGTTCGGGAGAATCAGATTATTGCCTCTCATTCGAACTCGGTTGAAGCGGATCCTTCAGTGACCTCCCATGCGGAGCTTGGTGTCCTGCGTATTGGGGCCGAGAAGGGTCAGAATTGGCGGTTAAGTGATTGTACGCTGTATGTGACTCTTGAGCCGTGTATTATGTGTGCTTCGGCCATTCGGTTAAGCCGTGTTTCTCGTCTTGTATATGGTGCGCCCGATTTACGACTTGGCGGATTTGGCTCATATGTTGATATTTCAAAAGATACTGTATTTGGACCCCCTCCCGAGATAGTCTCTGGGGTACTGCAGGAGGAGTCTGCATACCTGCTGAGAGAGTTTTTTCGAGAGAGAAGAGGGGGGAGTTAGCCCATGTCTGAGTCAGCACTGAAAAAAGAGGAAGAAACCCCTTCGCTCTGTCGGCCCTTCCTGAAGTGGGCAGGCGGGAAAAGGCAGTTGCTGGGGGAGATCCTTCAGAGGGCTCCAGCAGAATATGGCACCTATCATGAGCCATTTATCGGAGGAGGTGCAGTTTTCTTTGGGCTCAGACCACAAAGAGCAATCCTTGCGGATCTTAATGAAGAGCTTATCTCTTGTTATGAGAGTGTCCGCGATGAGCTGCCGGCGCTTCTTGATTGGCTTGAGCAATATAAATATGAAGAGAAAGAATACTATCGAATTCGGAGCCTCGACAGAACGCCCGAGTTTCAGATTCTTCCGAAGTATGTTCGAGCAGCACGCCTCATTTACCTGAACAAAACGTGCTTCAATGGGCTATACCGAGTAAATCGCTCTGGATTTTTTAATACCCCCTTTGGGCGTTATGCGAATCCAAAAATTGTGGATTATGAGAATCTCAAAGCATGCTCTGATGTTTTGCAAGAAGTAGAATTTCACGTAGGACCTTTTGAGACGTTGTTGGATCGAGTCGCTGAGGGTGACTTTGTGTATTTAGATCCTCCCTACCCACCTGTTTCCGCTTCTGCAGATTTTACAAGCTATACAGACAAGGATTTCTCTTGGGAGGACCAAGTGAGACTGAAGGCCGTGTGTGATCAACTTCATGAGCGAGGAGTGAAGTTTCTCCTTTCAAATGCCGGCATCGCTTCAGTCCGAGAACTCTACCGTGACTATTCTCTTGATGAGGTCGATGCAAAGCGTGCAATTAACTCAAAGGGCGGAAAGCGGGGCGAGGTTCCAGAGTTCCTTATTAGAAACTATTCATCGTTGAAGGGGGGCAGCTATGAGTGAAGAGGGAGTGCAGGTAACAAACGAAGCAGGAGTTGGAATCGTCTCTTTCTCTCATCCGAAGGCGAACTCACTTTCATCTTTGCAGTTACAAGAGCTGACAAAGTGCGTTCAGCAATGTGGCGCCGATCCTGCGGTAAAAGTCATCCTGCTGAAGAGCAGTGGGCAAAAAGCGTTTTGTGCAGGTGCTTCATTCGATGAATTGCTGACTCTAAAAACGCAGGAAGAAGCCACAGAATATTTCCTTGGATTTGCTCGGGTGATCCTTGCGATGAGGAATGTCCCAAAGTGTATCGTTGTTCGAGTGCAAGGAAAGGCCGTTGGGGGAGCCCTCGGGCTGATCGCAGCCGCTGATTATAGTATCGCTCAAGAGAGCGCAAGTGTTCGCTTGAGCGAACTCGCTTTGGGGTTTGGACCATTTGTTATTTCACAGCCCTTGATACGGAAGCTCGGAGTGAGTGCTTTTGAAGAACTTGCGCTTAGCGCCGAGTGGCATGAAGCCTCGTGGGCATTGCAACGGGGGCTCTATTCTCGAGTCGTCTCATCAAAGGGTGATGCTCTCGATGCTGCCGTTGGTGAACTCACAACGCAGCTTGCCTCTCGTTCTGCAGAGGCGATGCAGCGAATTAAAGAGATTGCTTGGCAGGGGACGGACGACTGGGAGGCATTGCTCCATTCACGAGCGCAGTATGCAGCGCGTCTTGCTCTCTCACCAGAAACTCGGGAGAATTTGAAAAAATTCCAAGGGAAATCATAACGAGAGCACGTCCTTTCCAGATTCACAGGTGTCACTTTCCTTTGAGGTGGAGGAAGCTTTTCTTTTCAATTCGCTGTTCTCCCCATCGAGGATATCAACCGGTACTTGATTACTGGGCGCTTCTTTCTCATAGCTGGTTTGCTTAAAGGTATGCTCCTCCTGCGCAAAAGGTAAATCTTTCAAGCTACCGGCACCCCAATTCTCGGGGTGTTTGAACTGAGCAAAATATCGCACTATTAGGGGGTGAAAGCTCGCGTAACTCTCATAATACTTGGCACCATCCTTGGTTGGATCTTAGTTCAATATCTGCCCTGGTTTGATAATTCTCGAGAATCGAATCCTTGGAGCATTGAGCGAAAGGAATCAGAACAATTTACTGCAGAACAGAAACGTTATCTACGAGTAGAGCTTTTACCAGGAACCGAGGCTCCCCAGATAGTATCTACAGCACTAATAGACACCAACATAATCCCTACTCCATCTCCGGATGGATATATCATCGCTCTCGTTGATGGAGAAACTACAAAAAGCGCATCCCTGTTTAATTTCAGCCATCAAGTCACCCTTGAGTTTGAAAGCTCAGATGGTAAATTTTTCTCTAATACGAAAGATCTTTCCTCTTCGGCGATAGCATATCTTCCATGGATAGCTGATTTTGATGTTGTTCAACTCTACTCTCCTCAAGGAGTGCTGCTCGCGAGTTATCCCCGCTCAGATCTGGAAGACAAATTCACCTCCGATTTAAACGAGAAAAGCGCAAAGTTACCACTTGAATTGCCGAGCGCCTTTGCCTCCTCCCCATCCCTATCAGATCTTCGATCGGCGTTTCCCCATATCGACTTTGTTACCTCACCTGACTCACTCCCATCATATTTTGCAAATGGATCGTTCTCCTATCCGATCGAAAAGATCGATCCCCTAACAGATCCTTATTGGATCAACTCGTTGTATACGGCGCTTAACAATCTCAGTTCAGTGCAACTCAGTGCCATCGCCAGAATTGGTGTATTGCACCTAGAGGGCTCCGGTGTGGCGACAGGACAGAGCTGCGACGGCCAAACCAACACCGGTATCCTCCGAGGGATTACCTATGGCAATCAGATCATGTTAAATGCTGACTCGTTATCTCCTGAATTACAGCCCATTCCAACTCCCCCCTCACAGATTGCATCGACCTTGGCCCATGAATCTATTCATGCCTATCACAATCTTTTGGATCGAGTGCAAGTGGGCATAGATCGACAGAAACTCCCGCCATCGCTAGAGCAACAGATCAAACGAATCAGAGAGAAGCTTCATACAGGTTTGTTGGCGCTAACTACCACCTGGCAGCAGCTGCAGTTCTCAGCTAACAAAGTTCACTCGCAGTATGCAGCGCAGTACAACAAAACCGATTATAACTGTGTCTATCCCGATCAATTAGCAGCTATCAGCGCTGGATTTGCAGAGCCTTACGGAGCAAAAAGTGCCAAGGAAGATATCGCCACTTATGTTCAGATCTTCTACACCCCTAACGCTCCACCATCTACTCACCCGATCTGCCAGGCGCTCTCTTCTGTGCAACCGGGAGAAATACCAAAAGAGGATCTGCTTAGCTTCGCAAAGCTGAACTTCTTAAGAGCGCTTGAGTTTATCGACACCAATGCGTACCTAAGCTGCGTCGGTCAAGCAGATCCCGCTATCGCGAATGACTTTGTAATAGCAAATAACTCGTTCTCAAATGGCTTTAAAGTTGGTCCCATGCCCGGTGCACCAGGCAATGCATTTGGTGTATTAGGACAATCGAGCAAGTACAACGCACTACTTCAGATACAGATGCCATCAGGTAGCACCAACTCAATCGGTTTTTATAATCTACACCGAACACATGGATTCATGACCCTTTTGACACCGGGCGGATACACGGGGAGAAATCTCCTCGCAATACAAAAAATTAACCCAAAGGGGACCATCGATCGTAATCGGTGGAGTAGGCTCTCCAGTGGCGGCTTTGCAATAATTACCGATGATGCCCCTAACATGCGAAAGGGTTACGCTTTTTTTGTTCCTCTCAAGGATGGGCTAGGGCGTCAATCGGACTTCATTGACCTGGCTTGGTTTCGATTACAGTAATACCTATGAAATATATACTATTCTTACTCAACCTTTTGACCGTTTTGCTCATTCAACTCCCAGTCGAGGGATACTGCGATCAGGTAGAGATTAGCTTTGAAATCAAAACCTCTAACGGTGATTCTATCGCTACTGATACCCGAGTTTATTTTCACACACCCGGAGAATCAGATAGCTCTCCCCTGTTTTTTAAGTATGGCTCGAGTAAGTCGAAGATTCCGGTGGGTGTCTATGATCTAAAGTTTAGATTTAAAGATGGGGCCGTTACTCGCCAGCAGTGGATGCGGGGGGTCAATCTAGACAGAGATCAGATTATTGAGAGTGTTTTTGACCTAACACTTGCTTCAATTCGGTTCGATTTCACCAACAACTCGGCTAAGGCGAACTACGATACGAAGTGGACGCTTTTTGCAGTGGGCGATGACAGGAAGGCACTGCCTACTTCATTAGGCGGAAGCCGACTGGTCGTTGAACAAGGCATCTACGACATAAAGGTCTCATTTAAAAAGGGGAACCTCAACAACGACATCTGGCTTCGCTCTCAATATGTCTCTGGGGACCAAAGGCGTGAGTTAGAGCTAGCCCTACCCATGGCAGCTGTGACGGTCAATACTTTTGATGGCGGCTCACCCCTCCCCCATAGTATCTGCCGAGTGTATAACACAAAAAGCTCAGAGCTCACTGGTAGCGCAGTTGATTCAGAGCTAGCAGGAGCAGTTTTTAATGGAGAGCAGATCTACTTAAATCCAGGTAGCTATGAATTTGAGTGTAGTTGGACGAGAACGACAACCCGAGCCGATGGCCGCACCGAATCTATTGCCATTCCATCTGGAGAGCGAACACTTAATATCGATCTAAAAACCAGGTCTATCAATGTTGCAGATTTAGATCTGAGCGCGGAGGATAGGGAAGCTGGCTCGGGTGAGATTATTATTGAGCTGCCAGAGAGGCAGGAACGAGAGGGTTCTGAGAATGATGGGGAGCAGGCTTTTTTAACGGAACAAAAAAGAGTTGATGGCACTCTACCGAATTTCAACGGTGCGAGAATCAGAAAAAACAACAGTGAGCTGGTGAACTTCTCCTTGCAGATCACCGCCTCCAATACGGTAGAGCAATCCTCCACGAGCTCCGAAAAATCACCTTCGAACCAAGGCACCGCCGACAAACCACAGGTAGAGATTATACTAGATCTTTCAAACAGTATGTGGGGCCAGATAGATGGTGTAGCGAAGATTGATATCGCAAAACAGGTCCTCGCTGAAGTAATTCAAGAACTCCCTTTAGACAAGTTTCAATTGGCGCTCAGAGCGTATGGAATGAGGGATCGGACGCTTCGGGATTGTAGAGACTCTAAGCTTTTGCTGCCTATGGAAAAGCATTCTGCCTCTGAGATCGTTGCAGCGATACAGGGACTAAAACCTAGCGGCTATACCCCGCTAGCATACTCACTAGAGCAAGCCCAACTCGATTTTGCCCCCAATTCAAAAGCATCACTGATTATAATTACGGATGGAATAGAAAGCTGTGGGGGTGATCCCTGCAAAGTGGCTTCAGAATTGGCTAAAAAAGGGCTAATAACTCGCAGCTTTGTCGTTGGCTTTGATCTCGATAACACCTCAAGTGAATACCTATCATGCGTGGGCAGATACTTCCCTGCGAACGATCAACGAGAGCTTGCACAGGTGCTTCGATCTGCTCTATCTAACTCCAGTAGCGTAGCTGAAGGCAAGATCGCTATCTTCGAGCATGCCAGCACTGATAAACTCATAGCGTCAGCAGCCCTGGGCGAGCTCATACAGCTTGAACCAGGAAGATACGATTTGGTGATCTATACCCCAAATGGAGATAAATTTAACTGGGCCAATTTTGAGCTAAATTCAGATACCAGCCTAACCTTGAGCGAGTCTCAATTACGGGAGCGCTCCGATTAAGAAGCTTGTGGAGTTTTTAATTCCCCAAACAATCAGATACCCAACAATCAGATATCACCATCTTTTTTTACATGACTATCTTACGATGTCATTGGCGACCTTGAAGAGCAGCTTTAGCCTCCGAGCAGATCTCTTTGAAGCGCCTCTGCTATCGACTTCGTAGCAGTTTGGGCAAAGTATTGTCCAGAGCGGACTAAATCCTTTACCTGCTCCAGCGTTCGTCCGGAGGAGAGCGTTCGCTCTGACTCTTTGAGCCGAGAGTCTATAGTACTTTTCACTGCATCAGCAGTCGACGATGGCTCGGATGAAAGAGTGGCTCCTTTTGCTTGTTTCTCTGTTTGTGAAGCTGAGTTTTTGTATGGATTAAGGGCTTGCGATAGACGCAGCCTGTTATCAATGGAGTTAGAATTCATGACACACCTCGTGTTTGATAGTTCGACAAGTGGAGTAGACTCCACATGCGTTGGGGGTTATACGTTACATCTCTTCTGCACATCTCTGCGATTTGCCGTCCCTAGCGAAAACACAAGAATCCTTTCTACAAGAAACTTTTACCTGTTTTGTGGTAAAAATCTCTACATGAGGCAGGTCGACATGGCGAAATAAAAACTTGAGGGTTTTTTTTAATTTTTTTTGGTTAATAATACTATGGAGTTATAGGAGATGTTCGTGGAAATTCAGATTACAGCCCTTTGCAAAACGAAGGATTCTTCTTTTCTGGCGTTAGAGCAGGAATATCTGAAGCGATTCTCCAGCTCGTGGAAAGTAGGAGTGCGTGAGCTGGGTGGAGAGAAGTTCTTAAAGCACTCACCGAGCGAGCAGTGCCGGTATCATTCAGAGTTGCTCCAGAAGTCGCTCGATCCAAGTCAGACCCTTATTCTCCTTGATGAAGGGGGGAAAGAGCATACCACGCAAGGCTTTCAGCAGCTTCTTCGTATCGTCTCACGCGAAGGAGCACAGAGGATGGTTTTTGCCATTGGGGGTCCGCAGGGATGGAGTGATGAGCTGAAGCGCTCAGTTCAGCACTCGCTGTCGTTGTCAAAGATGACGATGCCATACCAGCTAGCTCGGGTCGTTCTCATCGAGCAGCTCTACCGGGTCTATGCGTTGCAAAATCACATTCCGTATCACCGCTAGCAGTCTTTTGGCATAAGAGCACGTTCTTATTGTTTGCTGCTAGGGAGTGCGGTACGGTTTGAGCCATGGGAAAAATTAAAAAGTTTCGTACCGCTGATATCCGGCAGATTCCAGGTGGGAAGGATCCCGTCCGCATAATCGAAGAATTCATCACTCGAAGAGGGTTTGATCCAGATGTTTGTGCTCGCGAAAAAAATAGCGAGACTGCCCAGTGGATGCTGTCCCTTGGCGATGGTGAGGAGCTCGAAGTGCTCGCGGAGGGACTGAAGCGCCCAGCTGAGACAACAATCTATATGGGAGTAAATGTGGCTATTGTGCCGATACGAGGGTGCCACGAGTTATTGCCTGCAGCACTTGAAATTGCTGATGGGCTTGTTGGAATTAAGCTGAGTCTTGTTGGTTACTTTCTCGTCCTTAGCGCAACCCTTGGAGCTTCTGGGATTTCAAGTGAAGACCTTGATTACCATTTCAAGTTAATTACGGCACAGCAATCTTGGTTTCGGGACGCACTTGCTGAAGAGCTCGACTGGCAGAGTTAGAATAGCGTTCTCCTGTTCCCATGATTCTTCTAGACTCAACCGCAATGAAAATTCAAAATAGAAACTGCAGCTTTTTAATCGAGCTTTTTCTGTGACGGAGAAAGCGGAAGAGGGGAAACTCTTATGGCTAAAACCTCAGATGATCTTTGGCAAAACTCTTCAGTTGTTGATCTTCTCAAGGCGCTTCTCCTGTTAGAGTCAGAATCTGATGCAAAATCATTTTTAAGAGATCTGCTCACCGAAAATGAGCTAAGAGAGTTTGCGATGCGGTGGCAAGTCGCCCGAATGTTGCATCAGAAGCTCTCGTATTCGCACATCGAGAGGGAAACCGGTCTAAGCTCAACGACTATCGCTCGTATCTCGAAGTGGTTGAGTGCTGGGACGGGTGGTTACCAGAATATGTTGAAGAAGTTTGATGAAATGGAATAGTGGCGCTGCTGCATGCGCGAGCTATGCCAGCTATTCTGAGCCTACCGCTAGACGTACTCCTCTTGCTGATTCTTCAAGTTCGCGAGCTCTACCTGATTCCGCATCATGATACGGAGTAATCGTTCCGCTTGAATTTCAATAGTTGCTTTTACCTGCTCGCGTGAATTCTGATCAAGGCTTTCAAGAGTCTTGATATAGGGAGAGAGCTCCGAGTCTGAAGGGAGAAAAGAGGATTGTTTCCAAAACTCTTCAAAGTGCTGGATAATTTTATCATTCACTGCACTCGAAGCATTGTTTGCGAACTCATGAAGTGTTTGCTCTGATTCGGAACTTTCTATTTGCAGCACGATTGCTACCGCAAGCGGTTGAACTGACCGAGCGGGATTCTTTGGGTTGATCCGGTGTATATTAAGATATCGTAACGGTTCGTCCGGAGCAGAAAGACACTCCTCCTCGTTTGGTAGGTTATTAAGATCTGGATCGTTTAGACTCATTGCAACCATACACACCCCTTATGATTCCTCGGTACAGGAAACGCTATTTCTGAGCCTTACTCAAATAATAGTCGCTCGGACTGAAAGGAGGGGGCGGAAGAGCGCTCCATCGCATGCACCGTCAGAGGCTTGGCGAAGATAAGCCCATATGTTTCGGTACTTTAGAGACGGAATAACGTCTTCCGAGTAAACCCTTCGGCGGGTGCCGCAACGGGGTTAAGAGAGCGCGAGTTTCGCATGTCGAAAAATGAGTTTTTTGGGGAGCTCGAAGTTCTCGAACTGAATCGTTATCTTCGCCCGTCCTGGATCTTCGGGATGAATCTCATCAATGTCTGCAACTCGTCCCTTTCCGAAGAGCCTGTGGATTACCTGCGTGCCTTCCTCAAGTTCGGGAAGAGTCGCCTGCGGGAGTTTTTCAAACTCTCGAAGACACATTCCATTATCCTCAAGGTCATCAGCGGCTTTTACCGTCGCCGGCTTCATTCGCTTTTGGCTTTTCTGAGTTTGCCGTGCTTCTTTCAGGGATTGAACTTCCTCGAAGGTAAGCTCATCACGATACTCATAATGGATATTACTAAACATTCCACCTGATGAGGCGAAGTGTCTTGAATCTTCCTCAAGACACGCTTCTGGAATATCAAATACAAAGCGACTTGTTTCTCGTGCCGAAAAACCACCTCCACTCTGTCCTCCACCAGAGAACATCCCCCTTCGTTCTGCCCTAGAGAGGTAGAGCTGCTCCATGGCGCGAGTCATTCCGACATAGCATAACCGTCTTTCTTCTGAGAGCTCAAACTCACTTTCAAGCGATCGGTAGTGCGGAAGAGAACCTTCTTCAAGACCGGTAAGAAAGACGACTGGAAACTCTAATCCCTTTGCGAGATGAAGCGTCATCATGGATACGGTGTCAGGCACTGCTTCTTCTTCTCGATCTTTTGCCTCTTCCTTCGGAAGCTCCTCAGAGCTTGTCAGGGAGACTTTATCGAGGAAGCTCCTCAGGTCTGCCATTGGATTCTCGGCAACGAAAGTCATTCCGACCGCAACATTTTTTAATTCGTCGAGGTTTTCGAGTCGGGAGTGCGCGGTAACATCTTTCATAGAACGGAGCTTTGCCGAGTATCCCGACTCTTCAATTACAAGTTGAATGAGCTCGTACAGTGGTTCGGTTACGGCCGCCTTTTGGATTCGTTCGATGAGTTGAAGAAAGCTTGTCAGCCCCTTTCCGCCACTTCCCATATCAACAGCGGCTTGATACAGCGAACAGCTTTCTTGCTCTGCGATTTGTCGAATCTGTTCGACACTTTTTGGCCCGATGCCCCGAGGCGGAGTGTTTACACATCTCAGAAAAGAGGAGTTATCAAGCTCATTAATCGCAAGTTTTAAGTATGCAAGAATATCTTTTATCTCCTTACGGTCATAGAACTTTAGGCCTCCATAAATTCGATAAGGGATAGCAGCTGCCATAAGAGCATCTTCTATAGCTCGAGACTGAGCGTTCGTGCGATAGAATATGGCTATTTCAGATAGGGAGCGTCCTGTTTTTTGGAGTGATTCAACTTCTCGAGCGATAAAGTGCGCCTCATCGTTTTCATCAAATCCTACATAGCCTCGAATAGGAGACCCTGTCTCCGATTCGGTCCAGAGGGTCTTGGCACGACGTTCTGGATTTTTTGCAATAACGGCATTTGCGGCATCAAGAATCGTTTGCGTTGAGCGGTAGTTTTGCTCAAGTGAGACAACCTTCGCTCCTGTAAAGTCACGCTCAAAGTGGAGGATGTTTTCAATCGTTGCACCTCTAAAGGCGTAAATTGATTGATCATCGTCGCCAACAGCAAGTAGGTTGTTTTGAGGAGCTGCAAGCAGCCGGATGATTTTATACTGAATATCATTTGTATCTTGAAACTCATCAACGAGGATAAATTGCAGGTCGTTCTGATATTTTCTCAGCACCTCTTTATGTTGCGTGAATAAGAGCAGTGTATTGAAGAGAAGGTCCGAGAAGTCCATGGCATTGTTTTTAATCAGTTCGCTCTGATAGTGATGATAGACATCACTTACGATTGAGTCAGAGTATTGGGCGGTAGCATCAGCATATTGTTCGGGAGTCATGCACTTATTCTTTGCTGATTCGATGGCACTCTGAAGAAAAGGAATGGAGAATCGGTTCTCGTCAACTCGAAGCCGATGTGCAATCTCTTTAATAAGCGCTTTTGCATCTTGCTGATCGTAGACAGCGAAGTCTGAGGTGTATCCAAGAAGGGATGCATGCCGCCTAAGAATCCTCAGCCCAAGCGAGTGGAAGGTAGAAGCAGTCACTCGCTCCCCTCTATCGCCGAGGAGTTCAATGAGACGACGCTTCATCTCTCCAGCTGCTTTATTGGTAAAAGTAACAGCGAGTATAGAGCGAGGTTCTACCCCATAGTAGTCGATGAGGTGAGCCACTCGATGGGTAAGTACCCGAGTTTTGCCAGAACCTGCGCCGGCAAGAATAAGAATCGGGCCTTCAAAGTGCAGCGCAGCTTTCAGTTGTTGATCGTTTAGGGTCTCAAGATAGCGAGGTATCGTTATAGCATTCGAACTCAACGGCAGTCCTTGTTTGTTGCGCTCTTTTAGTTGTTAGGACGAGAGCTTTTGAAATACCATAGCCTCTCTTTCGCTTGGTTTGAAGTGCGGAGTAAAAAATCATCAAAACAAAGGGGGAGCATCACAAAACGGCTCATACACAACTAGGTCGCTCCTCTTGTGAGTGAAATGGTGCCCTTTTCCAAGCGTTCTATTTCCGCTTTTTGATTCCCTTTTATCAGTGACTTGGAGAGATAAGACCTCGAGCGGAAGTCTTACCGAAGGGACATGCTTTCGAAAAGCGTGAGAGCCATCCCTCAGAGAGTCCCTTTGCTGTTGTTTGCTGACGCAAGAGGGAGCGCTTCGGTACGATAAAAAACGGAGAGCGTGCCGATATAGAGCCATTGGTATTGCTGAAATTCTCGCCTGGTATCATTTTGCTTGCCATAATATCCCCCTGCTTTTTGATAAATTGAAGTTCTGAGATGTGTGAATGAGAAGTCGGAGTGTGTGGAAGATCGCCAATCAGGTGTGAGAGTGTGAGAAGAAGTACCGTAGCTTGTAATCCGATAAGGAGGTCCCCGCTTACAAGCGAATTGAGCTCTGAAAGTATTAAACCCTTCTGTGCGCCTGCACTGGATGGATCACTTCCGAACATGAGTGAGGAGAGCTCAATAGTGGAGATGCCAGTAGTATCTCGTAGCATCCACAGCGCAAAGAGCCCACCGATGGCAAGCAGGATAGAACGAATGAAACGGCTATTTATCCAAGAGACGCGCGCCAAAGAGTATATGTTTGAGAAGCGTAAAGTAGTAACCATCAGAAACCCCCTATTGTAGTAACCAAATGAATCGCCAATCGCCCACTCTTCCTGCTGTGTTAACAGCTCTCTATTCACTGCTGTGTTAACAGCCCTCTATTTACTGCTCTGTCCAAGAAAAACTTGATCAGAAAGCGAAAGAGTTCCTTACAGACTGCTGAGTAAGGTGGTGAAGTGTGCTATCTTGACTTCAGTGAGTCGGCAACTTCTATATTTATTCTATATCAGAGAAGAATGGTGATATCAATATTTTTCGTACTAGAAGTAAAATAGAATTTGATAATGTAACATATTGAAATGGCTTATAATAGAAAAGATTCATACTATCAACAAGCGAAGGCCGAAGGGTATCGGTCGCGGGCGGCCTTTAAGTTAAAGGAGCTTGAGCAGAAATTTTCATTGTTACGACCGGGGGCGAGGGTGCTAGACCTCGGCTGTTGGCCTGGGGGCTGGGTTCAGGTGGCAGCAAAACGGGTTGGGCCGAAGGGAAAGGTGGTTGGAATTGACCTGGTGCGAACAGAGCCTCTTCCCCATCCGCAAGTCTCACTCTTTGAGGGGGACGTTCGCGACGAAGAGATTCTTCAGCAGGCAGAGGAGATTGCTGGAGGAAAATTTGATGTGGTGATCTCAGATATGTCCCCGAAGCATACTGGGATCAAAGAAGTTGACCAGGCAGGAACAGCCCACTCTGTAGAGCTGGCATTTTGGGTGAGCACACAAGTGCTCAAAAGTGGAGGTGCTCTTTTAGTGAAAGCATTTCCGAGTGGCGATCTTGACCGATTCCTTCCAGAGTTAAAGCAATCTTTCAAACGTTTTCAGAGAATAGGCTTAAAGTCGACTCGAAAGACCTCAAAAGAATTCTATATTTGCTGTAGTGGATATAGTCCAAAGAACACTGACTGTGATCGTCAGTAATCCCTAATATTTTGATATTTCCGAGAGACCCCGCAAACTCAGATGGAAGTGCCATTTTTGTCGCTGCCTGCTTACCCAAAGCTCGGGCATAGTCTCCAAGCTCAAGCCGCTCCATAGCAGCTCGAAAATCTGCCACTATTCCATCGGTAGTGTTGGGAAATTTTCGTGAAAACATATCCTCTGTCATCTTCTATTCCTGCAACACTCCAGTAGAACTAGCGGCCTTTTAACTTACTATCCACAATAAGCAAGTTCCGTAACGTTGATATATGAACGGCTATCGGATCTTCTATCTTACCGTCTTGAATGAGTCGATGCTCATGATTCTGGATAGCTGCCTCTTCAGGGTCCGTAGAGCTACAAGGGGTTATTCTGAATACTTCGCCGTCGGCTTCAACTGTGATTCCTTGCTCTGGGCCTTCAGTAATAATGTTTAAACGCCCGCCTCTCTTCATTACTAGCTCTGAAAGATCTCCGATAACCGCCTTGATTAACTGCGCTGCCTGAGGGTTATTCATTACACTGGAAAATAGAATCCCCGATACAGGGTCTGGTTCCGGGATTTTATTCGAGCGATCATCAAAATTCACCATAGTCCAATACTCCTCTTAGATTCATCCTCTATGGTGTTGTGGCTTAAATGCTAGACCGTGAAACATAATAATCTGTAATGCCATGAAAAGACTTGCTGGAAGGGGGTAGTTATTGTCAATTCTCTGCGACAGGTAGGCAAAGTTAAAAGCTGATTACACAAGGGATGTTACCGGTCCTGGCAATACCTGTTGGGGGTTGAGTCACCGAACGGAGTGCATTCGAGTGCTGATGGAGGGACTGATGGATGCTGCATTGCCACTTTCCTGTTTTTGAGGTAGCTGAAGTTTGACCTTTAAGCCACCTCTTCAGAGAGGCTCCAAGGACCAGCTCTTTTCGTCCTGTTATCTCTATTATTCCCGCCTAAATCCGTAAACACAGGAGAGGTATATCTAGGGTTCTCCTACCACTACCAAAAGTCAGGGGATTAGCGAGTGAACGCTACCACCCGCGCCCAAATTCGAAGCACATCCGCTCAGAGAGTGCTGGGAAAACTTAAATAACTAACTTCTAAGAAAGATGGTGGCACCTGCTTACTGGGCACCTGCTTACTGGGGCCTTTCTTTGAGATCCCAATTTGGGATCTCAAAGATCTCAAAGCTACAACCTCTCGATCTTCTAACTGAAACATGAAATCTGTGGGGAATCGGTCTTCATTGCGCTTCACGGCACGCACCAGAATTCGAGTCTTCTCATCAGCAAGGTAGCCTAAGTATTCAGCAACCTCATCAGATCCCATTTTCTCTGGATGCTTCATACCATGATAGCGAATAAAGCGCTTAATCCAGTGAATATAATTCTTCTCAGTCGAGTAGCTCAATTGTCGGCTTCGAATAGTTCTTCTGACCGTGGCAACAAAACCACCTGGCTTACTTCCCCTCTGCACCCTAACTCCTCTCAACTTTCACAGCACTTCGGTAGTAATTCGGGTGGTTTGCTGAAAAGTTGCATATTAAATTCCGGGAACTTGAGACAGGAATGCACGGTTTTGTGAAATCATTAATTCAGTATTTAATAAGCCAATGGAGGATAAAGGTTTGATTTATATTGATTAATTTGGTCAAGAAGACGCTATCTTCAGCGGTGTTAACGTGCAAAAGTGTCAGTTGTTTAATATGATATACCGCATTTAGATAATTCGTATGACATTTATTACTTTTTCGATCTTCTTCTTTGTGCCATCACTTCTGTTGGGCGGAGCGATCTATTTTTTTACCAGAAAATCGGTGGAATACTTCCGGCTTGATTTGTTGAACTTTATATTGCCCTTAGCCTTGTGGAACCCATCGTATTGGATATCCGATAACCTCGGAGTATCTAAGAGTCTTGCCAATCTGCTTGTAGAGTGGCTCATCTTAGGTTGCGTCGTCCCTTTGGTCTTTCTTGTTCGGGCAAAGTTTTTTTCGACCGTGCCTTCTCGCAAGAGGGCGGTCGTTGGATTGGCCGTGAATTGCACAGTTGCGGTAGCTCTAGCCGCACTTGTTCCGGGAATTCCGGAGTAGTAGGCTGGATAACAAATGACGTCAGAGGGAGCTCAAATTGCTGGCGCAATTTTCGCCCCCTGCGTCTTACCGTTATATCCCCGAAGATGATGGCTGAATATCGAACAACTTCTACTAGGGCGTTAATACTGCGGGACGATAGGATCCTGGTTGAATGGTTCTCGCCGAAAAACATTTGCTTTCTCCCCGGAGGCACCGTCGATGGGGAAGAATCTCTCAACATTACCCTCGAAAGAGAACTCTCGGAGGAGCTACAGGGTTCGTCCTTCGTTGTCGGGCGATATCTTGGAAAAATTGGTCATCGCTGGGACACTGACAAAGGGAGCGATAGTTGTCTAAACCATTTCTTTGAGGTCTCAGCATCAAATCCGGAAGGAATATCTTCTAACGAAGAAGACCGAACAATGCGCTGGATTGACCTTAAATCGGATGACCTTTCTTCACTCCAGCCTCCTCGTTTAAGGCAGTTACTGTCCGAAATGCCGTGGGATTTCGAGTGGGACTTTGTCGACTCTTAGGTAACTGGGGGATATAACAAACAAGCTCAGCGGCGCTGCGCCCGCTGGCTTACACCGTTACTTCTCTCGACCGAACCCCAACGGCTTTTTGGTTTTAGGTTCCGGCGGTTCCATAAGTTGTTGAATCGCGAATCTTATTGCTTGCAATTCCTCTTCATTATCCTGAAACCCTTTGGCAACTCTTTGTTCAAGTCTGTCGAGGCGTCTCTTTAACTCCAAGTGCTCGGCCAAGATTTCACGAGCTCTAATGAAGGCTCGCACGACCATAATGCTCGTCTTTATCGCTATCTGGCTATTCAAGACATTCGCTGCCATAACGGCTCCGTGCTCGGTAAAAGCTAGGGGCAATACCCTTGAATACTTCAGTTTTTCAAGGTGGTCGCATTTTGCGACCACCTCTGACGTTTCCGCCTTGGTTAACTCGAAAACAAAATCCTCTGGAAATCGATCTGAATTTCTTTTTAGCTGCTCCTTTAGCCGCTTGGTGCTGGTTCCATAGAGCTTCGCTAAATCGGCATCTATGATCACCCTCTGTCCTCGTACGCTGATTATGCTTTGTTGGACCCCGAGGTGCTTCGATACGTCATTTTTTGTCTTTCTTGTGCCCATTCCACTCCTAGTATTTAGAGAAAAGAAGACTCCTACTCCTTTAATCGAAAATTTTAGAGAAATGTTTCTTGTAGATTTTTGATAGTATGTTCAAGAAATAACAATAATCGTCATCAGATTTTGCATTTGGGCAAAACCGATGCGCCAAACGTTGAATGGCTCGCGAAGCGTTGTCTAACAAACGGCAGGAACTGAATTGAGTAAGCGTTACAGTTTGTTGCTTGCTTGGAATACCTAAAGTAGCGGCGCT